>CAIWVT010000465.1 GCA_903916135.1 uncultured bacterium | reverse complement strand
TAATATCTTGTCTTATTTTTCTGAGTGGACTCAATGTTTAGAAATCTTTTTTCAAGGTTTGCCATTTCACATTCAACAAAAGAAATCATTTATTTTTTCAAAATGTGTTCATGCTATTCATTTTTTTTATAATTTTACACCCTCGAATGAAATGAAAACTAAACATGCTTTTTTACATGGTGGTTGTTCGACATTTATAACTTCGATTTTTTTCACAATTAATTAAATACATAATAGATGGATACAGATGATTTATCAAAAGAAGCTTATCGGGGGATTATCATTGAGGCAGAAAAACTGACTCATGATTTGACATTGCATTATGGTTTGTTGTCGTATGATGTAAAAAACGAAACCGAATATATTGATAAAGCTGAAAAATTATCAAAGGAGCTTCTTAGCCTTGATAAAATTGATTTGGATGATATGTTTTGGGGCGAGCCACCCGATAGAAAAAAGCTGCATGTTACCTTAAAACAAATAATTAGTAATATAAAGGAAATAAAAACTATTCCGATTAAAGACCGACACTATGACTTCTAAACAAGAAATTAAAGAAAAAGAGCAAAAATTATTAGAATTAACGAGTGCTTTTTGTGCTCAAAATTTAGATGATGAATATTTTGCGTTATGCGAAAAGCTTATCAAAAAAATAGGCAGAAAACGTGATGTTCCTTTCGAGAGAGGCAAGCTTGAGATATGGGCTGCTGCGGTTGTGTATGCAATAGGCTCCATAAATTTTCTGTTTGACAAGGATACTCATCCTTATGTGAAAGCTGAACAAATTAGTGAATATTTTGGGACTAAAAATAGTACAGTATCCAATAAGGCACGCGAGATTAAAGATATGTTTCACATGGGGCTTTTTAGTCCTGAGTTTTCTACGCAATCCATGGAACAAACAAATCCATTTAAAGAAATGGTTATGGTTAATGGATTTATTGTGCCATTAGAAACTTTACCCGATGAATATCGGCAAATGGTGAGAGAGGCAAGAGCTGAAGGGGATGATATTGAATTTCATTCCAAATAACCGTTATTGCATAGTTGTATCTTAGCGGTTTTTTACTTTTTTTACCACAAAGAACACTATGTTTTCTTCTTTTTCTATGTTCCTATGTGCCTATGTGGTTTCCTTCTTGGAGCTTGAATCTTCAAAGCGGCATGTCTGAAGCCTTAGTTGCCTATCTTCTTACTTTCTTTGTATAACATTTCGGGGTCAATATCCGCTTCATTATCCCAAGCAATGGTATCAAAACTTTTTTTTACGGTTCGAAACATCCTTACATCTTTCAATTCTTGGAAAATACCCAAATCCAAATAGGGTGTCATATCAAATTGTCTTTGCTCGCCATTTTCAAAAGTCAGCAGCAGATGATAATTTTCTAAAGGTGTTACATCAATGATGGCTAAATACATATTGCTATTATTTTATAAAGCGAAATACATTCGAATGATGATTCCGAAAAACATTGAAATGGTCGGCATACTTTTTTTGACAAAGGTAAGAAAAATATTTTTAGATATTTAAGACATATCAAATATTTTTTATGGATGATGAGAGTTTGTATGTTTCAGCCCTTCGAAAAATTGAAATCCATCAGACTCTTTCGTTGTGGAAGGTTGGTAACAATGAGGTTTTCTCTTTTTAAACACAGAGGCGCACAGTGTAAAGAAACAGAGGTGCGCAGAGGCTTTAAAATTCCAAGCTCCAAATACCAAAATCCAAATACCAAAATCCAAATTTCAAGAGCCAAATCCCTTAGTGTAGCTTAGTGTTTTTTGTGCCTTTGTGGTTTCTTCTTAGTTGGTTTCCATTCCGCGTAAATCTGCGTAATCTGCGGGAAATTTTTTTTAGCTAATTTTGGAACATTGCACCTAAAAAAAATATTTTTTCATTTTTATGCTTGTATTTATATTTTTTATAATTTTACACGCCCCTTTTATATGAACCAAATACTCAATTTTATGAAACTCAACTATGTTTTTTTATTCGTTTTTTGCTTGCTAAGCAAAATAGCTATTAGTCAGGAAAAGCCTGAAATCATTAATGTTTCCGACAAAATTCTGAAAGGAGTCGAGTTGTATGAAAACGAAAAATATGAAGAAGCGCTCAAAGCATTTGAAAAGGTTCCTGAGAGCGATACTGCCTATTATACCGCCGTGGTGGAACAAGTTTTGACCTATTATCGTCTAAAACGATATGAAGAAGGCATCGCCATCGGCAAAAAAGCTATGGATTTGACCTTATATTTAAGTCCCGAACTTTATACCAACATGGGATGCTGTTATGACAATTTGGAGAAATATCAAGATGCCATCAATCTCTATGATGAGGGCATCAAACGTTTCCCAAAAAACAATTTGTTGGTGTTCAACAAAGGGTTTTCACTGTCGAAGCTTGAGAAATATAAAGAGTCTTTTGCATGTTACAAAAAATCATCTGAGATGAATCCTTTTCATCCCGGGACGCATTTTTCTTTAGGAGTGTTGGCAATGAACGAAGGCAAAACTTCCTTGGCAATGCTCGCTTTCACCACGTGTATATTGATGGATCCCGATTCTCCCACAGCCAATTCAGCTTTGGTGTTGTTGAACGAAATTGTTTCCACAAAATATGGGGAAGAAACCAAACCCAAAAACATTGATATAACCGATGGTGATGACTTTTCGGATATAGATATGTTGGTAGGGAATTATGTGGCTTTAGACAAAAAATACAAAGTGAAATCAAGCTTAGCCGCAAACTTTGTAAAACAAGATTATTTGTTATTCGACAAACTTCCCGACAGCCCCGACACCAAAGGTTTTTGGTATAAATTGTATGTACCTTTCTACAAAAAACTGATGAAAGACAACAAATTCGAAATCTTTTCTATTTATCTCTTACAAGCAAGTGCCAACGAAGCACACAAGAAGATAGTGGCAAAAAACAAACCTCAACTTACTGCTTTTGTTGATTGGCTCAAAGAAAACTGGGACGATATGCACCGCCAATACGAATTAAATTTCAATGGCAAAATGCAGGATGTTTCGGTATTCAGAGCCAACAAACGCTTCGCGATAAGTTCTATAGGCATACTCAACCCTGCAAAAACTCATTACGTTGGTTATATGGAAGGTTATCATAACAATGGCAAGCTCAAATCCTTTGGCAAATGGAACACGGATGGTAAAAAAGATGGCGAATGGACCTATTATTATGACAATGGCAATATGAAAGCCAAAGAGTTTTATGAAAATGGTGAGTTGACAGCTTATGATGCATATTCCTTTGTGGGTATTCAGGATTCGCACATTCCTTATAAAAATGACAAAATCAATGGCGATGGCATTGTCTATACGGCTAGCGGAGCTAAAGACAGGCTCATTGGATTCACAGAAGGCACGAAAGAAGGCAACTATGAAGAATATTACTATAATGGACAAGTCTCTTTTAAAGGAATCAACAAAGCAGGCAAAATGAACGGGCTTGTTACCACAAAATATAGTGGTGGTGAACCCAAGAGTGAAGTAACGTATCTGGATGGCGAAAAAAATTCATCAGAGACTTCTTATTTTCGTAATGGAAAAATGATGCAAAAAGCTACTTACGTGAAGGGCATGTTGCAAGGCGATTATGTGTCCTATTACAAAAACGGCAAAGTTTCCGACTCGATAAAATATCTGAACGACAAACCCATTGGCAAAAACGTTTTATATTATAAGAATGGCGTGGTGTCTGTCACTGCTGATTTTGACGAAAGCGGAAAATTGAATGGCGTGCGTAAAGAGTATGACACCGATGGCAAAATTTACAACGAACGCGAATACCGTAAAGGCGAAATCGTTGCGTATAAATATTACAACAAGAAGGGCGAAATAGTGAAATCGGACGAAAAAAAGAGTGGCAATTTTGATTTCGAAGGCTATTATTGCACGGGGGTGAAATCAAGTATGGGTAAATATGGCAAAGAAGACAAACAAGGCGAATGGAAGTTCTATGACCATAATGGTAATCTTGAATCTGTATCAAGCTATGAAGATGGCAAATCGGAAGGCGAATCGAAAAAATATTTCTCCAACGGCAAAGTGGAAAAGATTTTCCAATACAAAGATGACAAATTGGAAGGCTATTACGTTGAATATTATAAGAACGGAAACATCTATATGCATGGCAATTATCAAAGAGATAATCAAGAAGGTGCTTGGATTACCTATTATCCTGACAAGACCTTGGCGTATGAAAATTATTTCCTTGCGGGAGAAAAGAATGGCACACAGAAGTTCTATGACATCAAAGGTAAGATGTATGAATCAGAACTCTATTATAATGGCATTTTGTTGAATTCAATAACCTTTGACACCCTTGGGAATGTGGTTGACAGCGTGGTTTACAAAAATGCGAGCGGCAAAAAGGTTTATCATTTCTATAAAGGTGGTCCTGTGCAATGCGAGCTCGACGTGGTGTATGACCAATATACGAATGACTATAAATATTATTTCCCGAATGGAAAAATAAGTATAAAGGGACAATTCTTCAATGGACTGAAAAATGGCACCTGGACATGGTATTATTGGAATGGCAACATTTCTTCCACCGGAGCCTATGACTATGACCAAGCCACAGGAAAATGGGAATATTATGATGAGGATGGCAAATTGAACCGTACAGTCATTTTTGAAGAAGGTAAGAAAAACGGTAAAGAGATTTATTATTTTGACAATGGTAAAATTGAATCCGAACGCCAATATGTGGATGATGATTTGGAAGGCACTTGTTTATATTATTGCCCCGAAGGAACATTGGAACACAAACGTGACTATCTTCACGGACAATTGATTTCCTACACCTATTTTGATGCCAATGGAGGCGAAAAAGTTATTCCCGTTGACAACGAAACCGCTGAAATAAAAATCTATTTTAAGAGTGGAAAACTTGCTCGTCAATTCTCCCTAACCAAAGGTTTATATCAGGGCGAATACAAACGCTATTATGCTTCGGGACAGCTTTACGAAAAACTCAATTATTTGGATGATGATGCTTCGGGCGAAAACATCTATTATTATCCCAATGGACAAATCAAAGAAAAGAAGAATTTTGAATACGGAGACTTGAAAGGACTTAGCGAGGACTATTATTCTGATGGCAAATTGAAAGAATCCGTAAATTATATCTTTGGCAAAGCACAAGGCAAATGTCGTAAGTATGATAAAACAGGAAAACTTATCGCTGTTTTGACGTATTATAATGATGATTTGATTGCCGTTAGCGACAAATAAACTCGAAAGAAACACACAATGAAACCTGACAGATTTGGACTGTCGAAGTATTTACTATTTAATACACTACGCTATAAAAACTAAACTAATTTTCTTCGCTATCTGCCTTGGATACTTGAGTGTAGCCATGTCGCAGAATGTTTCCGACTATGCCAACTACGGAACCAAATATAAAGACAAAGATATCGTGTATCTAAACGTGAAAACTGAGGTCACGGTGGATATTACAAAAACAGACCTTAAGATAGAAGAAACCAAATCCGAAGAAATCTATTACAACAACTATAAAGCAGGGGCTTTCTCTGAAGGAGATGTTGAGTCAACACACTTCACCAAGTTGAAAGATATTGAAGCGAGCACCCTCTTGCCCGACAACAATAAATTCAAAGAGGTGAAGGTAAAAGAGTTTAAAACAAAAGAAGTGCTCGACGAGGATGTATTTTATCAGGATTTGTTTTCCACTTCTTTCATCTATCCTTCATTAAGACAAGGTGCTATCACCAAATTAAAATACACCTTAGAAGTGAAAGAACCGCATTTCTTTCCACATGAGATTCTTGAGCGCTATTTTCCTATCGAAAACTTTGAATTTGTTATCAATAGCGACAAAGATGTGGAGTTCGAGATCAAGTATTTCAACACCGATTCATCGAACATTGAATTCACTAAAGTAGAAAAAGGCAGCAGGATTATTTATACTTGGAAAGCCAAAAACATCCACAGCTATAAAACCGAAGACCGCGCCCCTAATTATCTGTATTTCTTACCACAAATCATCCCCTATATCAAATCCTATAAGCTCAACGATAAGGAAGTGACCGTGTTTCGCAATACAGATGATTTGTTTAAATGGTACAATTCAAATACTTCGAAAATAGACCATCAGCATACTCCCGAAATGATTAGCACAGTCAACAATTTGGTGAAAGATTGCAAAACAGAATTAGACAAAGTGGCTGTTATCTATCAATGGGTGCAATCCAATATTAAGTATGTGGCAAATGAATATGGATTGGGCGGTTTTGTTCCTCGCAATCCGTATCAGATTTTTGACAAACGTTATGGCGATTGCAAAGATATGGCAAGCATTATCATTGAATTACTCGACATTGCAGGCGTCAAAGCGTATCAAACATGGATAGGCACACGGGAATTGCCTTACTCTTACACTGACATACCCACTGCCTTATGCTCCAATCACATGATTGCTGCTTACATTCAAGATGGGAAGTATTATTTCCTCGATGCCACAAATTCCTATATACCATTGGGACTTCCAAGCTCATTTATTCAAGGCAAAGAAGCCATGATACGCATGAGCGACGATAAATATGAAGTATATAAAGTGCCTGAAGTGGCTGCCGACACAAACTTTCATGCCGATTCTGTCAATTTAAGCATTGACCAAGGTAAAATATTGGGCAAAGGAGTCATGTCTCTTGGTGGTTATTATTTCTCGAGTATGAAACAAAATATTGAGCGTATTAAGGATGCTACCGACAGGACTAAATTCATGAAATCTTATCTTGAAACGGGTAATAACAAATGCGTTATCGATAAATATGATATCAACTCTTCCACAAACAATATTCATATCAATTACGAATTCAATCTTGCCGACCATTTGGTGGTGAATGGCAACGAAATGTATCTGAACCTCAACTTATCCCAACCTTACGACAACTTCGATTTGTTTAAAGATGACCGCAAACTCGATTATGAATTTGTGTTTAGATCCTTAATCAGAGTTACATATATTTTCACCATTCCTGATAACTATGAAGTAAGCTTTTTGCCGAAAAATTCCCGCTTCGATAACAAAGATTTTTTCTATCACATAACTTACGAAATCAAAGGGAATAAAATACTGTATCATCTTTATTTCAATACCGATACTATGGTTCTTAAGCCCTCGCAATTTCCTCTTTGGAACAAAATGTTGAAACAAATGCGGTCTGACTATAAGGAAGCCGTTGTATTAAAAAAGAAACTATGAAAAAACTAATTATTTTAGCAGCCATTGCTGTTGCTTGTATAGCAAATTATACACAAGCACAGACTCCTGAACGGAGATACCATGATTATACATGGGAAGAAAGTCCGAAACTCACCAACACCGACACGGATACTTCAAACAATTCGGTCATCATCTTTAATAAGAACTTTTATGAATTTATGTACGAAAGTGGTATCCTGTTTGAATACGAAACCGTACATAAAAGAATAAAGCTTGTGACGCATGTGGGTATTGAAAACAATAATACTGTGTACATTCCACTTGCTGAAGATGATAAAATTACACTTGAAAAAGCCCGTGTCATTAAAAATGACGGCAGTGTGAGCGAACTCAAAAAAGAAGATTTCAAAGAAGGTTTCGATCAAGAGAGCAATACGAAATACAACTATTTTGCTTTCGAAGGTATCGAAATTGGATGCGAAATAGAGTATTTATATTGTGTGAAAGAATACCCTTCGCTCAAAGGTACCTTGATTTCCATACAAACAACTGTGCCTGATTTGGAGTATTTGGCAAGATATATCACGCCAAACAATTTGAGATTCAAATTCAAAAGCTTCAATGGCTGCCCTGAAGCAGTTTATGATACCACCGAAACAGAAAATAATGTTTGGGAAATCTCTTCAAAAAATATCCCTCGTCTTAAAGCGGAAGAAAGTTCGGCTTTGAAAGCAAATCGGATGAAATATGCCATTAAGTTGGACAGAAATTCCGCTACAGGCAAAAAAGATATTTACTCCTACGGTCCTATAGCTTCAGACATTTACGACAGAATTTTCAATAAATTAGAATCGAAAGATGCCAAGCTTATTACAGGTGTGGTGAAAGATATCAAAGTGGATGCCGACAACGAAGAAGCTAAGATTCGCCAAGTGGAAAACTATTTGAAAACTAATTATATTTTCGATGAAAGCCAAGACCCCAACAAATCTTTGCTTGCCAAAGTGGTTGCCAACAAAGCCTACAACGAAATCGGTTCGGTGAAACTCTTTGCCAATATCTTTAAGAATTTGGGCATAGAAGAAGAGATAGTATTGACCTGCGACCGTTTCGAAATAAAATTCGATAAAGACTATGAGTGCTACGCTTTTCTCGACAAATATCTCATCTACTTCCCCAAAATCAAAATGTATATGATGCCTGCTGACAATTTCACACGTTTGGGCTTCGCCGACAACAACTATATCAACAACTATGGCTTGTTTATCAAATCAGTTTCCATGGGCGATTATAGTACAGGCTTAGCTAAGATTAAGTTTATCCAAGGTGCGAAATACACCGAAAGCCTCGACAAACTTACTGTTACTGCTGACATTCCTACCGATTTCAGTGATACAAAGTTTCAAATCACAAGAGAAATGAGCGGCTATGATGCTTCCTATTATCAACCGTATTTCGATTTCATCAAAGAAGAAGACAAACTGAAAGAGTTTTCAGAATCTATTATCAAATATATTGACAACCAAGGCACCATCGAAAATCTGACCTTCGAAAACAAAGGAGGCAATTTCCTCGGACAAAAGCCTCTTATCGCCAAAGCCAATTTGAAATCCGATTATTTCTTCGAAAAAGCAGGCACGAAATATCTGTTCAAAGCAGGCATGTTGATAGGTCCGCAAATGGAACTCTACAAAAAAGACGAACGCAAACTTCCTCTCGAATTTCCGTATAATCATGGCTATGTGCGTACTATTGTATTCAATATTCCCGATGGTTATAAAGCCGCCGACTGATTCATAGGCTTTTACTTCAGGCGAGAAAATGAGTTTGAGCTGCTTCAGGTAATTCCCTATGCCTTTATAAGCCTTGCTTATGCCGGCCGGAACCGCCTGAATTATATTATAG
>CAIWVT010000464.1 GCA_903916135.1 uncultured bacterium | reverse complement strand
TAATTGACAGAATGGATCTACGTTTGATAAATATTTTTTCTGTTACTTATACCATTGATCGTTATAATGTATTTTTTCACGACTAAACCGTTCAGGTTTGGGTAGTATTTCATCTGGATAACCTAATGATATTAATGCCATTGGCAGGATATACTCCGGTAGTTTTAACAACGTGCTTATCGGCTCAATCCGATTTTCCTTCGGATACACTCCAAGCCAAACACTGCCCAAGCCAAGAGAATGAGCAGCCAGCATAATATTTTGAGTGGCTGCAGCACAGTTTAGACTTAAATAACCTTCACTTTCATCTTTCATTTTGTCGCCACAAACCAAAATAGCAAGGGGGGCTTGCTTCAACATCTTACCATAAGGATGAATCTCTGCCAACTCATTTAATAACCCACGATTGTTGATTACAACAAACTGCCACGCCTGCAAATTGCGGGCAGAAGGTGCATACATTCCAGCTTCTAAAAGATTCGCAATTATTTTAGTAGGAATTTCTTTATTACTATATTTTCTGATACTGCGGCGTGTTAAAATTACTTCTATGACATTCATAAAAAATGTTGTTTAAAAATTTATTGTAAATAAAACTATAACTTGAGATATAAAGGTAACAACAACTATTTTTCAAAAATAAAGGAGTTTCCTCCTCTGTCTTTGATGGATAATTATTAATTTTACCAACTAAACCTCTCCAAAATTAAGTTGTAAAATGAAACAAATAACCGAAAAGCAAAGATACACAATTTTGGTAATGAAAAAACATGGGCACAAAATTATTGATATGTCAAATGCTATCATTGTATAAAAATCTTCCGTTTCTTGTGAATTAGATAAAATCAAAAATCACAAATCTTAAATCAAAACTCCTCTCCTATCAAAATAATTACTAATTTTGAACTTTATTAATTTCACACTATGGCAAAATTATCTCACACCACTTCTCAAGGCAAAGCCAACATGGTTGATGTCGGCAACAAACTGCAACAAACTCGCATCGCAAAAGCGAGCGGAACCATACTGCTGCACCCCGAAACTTTAAAACTCATCCAAGAAAACCTTATTATAAAAGGCGATGTTCTCACCATAGCAGAAATCGCAGGCATACAAGCCGCCAAGCAAACCCCTCACCTAATTCCGCTTTGCCATACTTTGCTCCTAACAAAAGTGGATGTGAAATGCACTATCCAAAAAGAGGGTGTCAAAGCTGAAAGCACGGTGAAATGCATCGGACAAACCGGAGTTGAAATGGAAGCTCTTACTGCCGTTAGCGTTGCTTTGCTCACTATTTATGATATGTGCAAAGCCGTGGATAAAACAATGGTAATAGAGCAAGTGAGATTGGAAAGTAAAGAAAAGAAGGATGTTGATTAGTCAATTCAAAAATGATATAATGCTTTGGAAGAAATGATTGAACCCATTGTGAAAATAAGTGTAATGCTTGATAAAAAACATAAGTAATAAATGAAAATCATAAAAAAAATCCTTCTCTTGCTGTTAGCACTAATTGTGCTTGTCAACCTCGTTGTTATCATCACGGGCAACACCTATATGTACAATGCCCTCATATATCAATACGCTTCCATTGACGATTACAAGCATTTTGAAAACAGAACTGTGAAAGCAGGCACCTACATTCCAATTCCCGAGGCCACTTCCTACAACAAAACACATTTGTCAAAAGATTTCCGAGATTACCTCATTCAAACTCAAACCACCGCTTTTCTTGTCATGAAAAACGATTCTATTTGTTATGAAGAATATTGGGATGGTTATGGCACGGATTCCTATTCGAGTTCATTTTCTGTTTCAAAATCTATTGTTAGTATTCTGATTGGCATTGCCATTGATGAGGGCAAAATAAAGAGTGTTGACCAAAAAGTCTCCGATTTTATTCCCGAGTATGGCAAGGGTCAAAATGCACAGCTCACCATAAAACACCTCCTCACCATGAGTGCCTCTTTTGATTATGATGAAAGTTATGCCAGCCTGTTTTCATCAACTACCAAGATATATTATGGAAGAAATTTAAAAAAGATGTTGTTAAATCTGAAGGTTACGGATGTTCCTGGCAAAAAGTTCAACTATCAAAGTTGCAATCATCTTGTCCTTGCCTATATCCTTGAAAAAGCTACTGGCAAAACCCTCAGCGATTATGCTTCTGAAAAACTTTGGAAGCCTTTAGGTGCAAAAGATGATGCGCTGTGGAGTTTAGATAAGAAGAACGGTATGGAAAAAGCCTATTGTTGTTTCAATTCAAATGCCCGCGATTTTTCTCGATTGGGGACATTGTTTTTGCACAACGGATACTATAACAACCAACAAATCGTTTCTGCACAATATGTAGGAGAATCCATAACAGCAGCTCCTCTTGTAGATGAAGCAGGCATAAAATCCGAGTGCTATGGCTATTCATGGTGGTTGACCGATATTGATGGAGAAAAGATTTTTTATGCGCAAGGCATCTTAGGACAGTTTGTTTTTGTTATTCCCTCGAAGAATATTGTGGCAGTACGCTTAGGCAAAAAGAAAGAGCCTAAAGGAAATATACCTGCTTTTCAATACATTTTAAAATCAATCATTAAAGAATTTACTACAAGCTATGATAACAATCACAATTGATTCCGTAAACATTTCGGAGAAAAAAGGAACCGTAAAACATCCTGTTCCTCACATCAATATTAACGAAAATGGTGTAGAAAATGATGCACATGCCGGTGATTGGCATCGGCAAGTGAGTATGCTCTCTACAGAAAGCATTGCCAAGTTTGCTCAACAAGCCAATCGGACTATTAAATCAGGAGAGTTTGCCGAAAATCTTACCATTACGGGTATGAACCTCATCAACACTGCACCTTTAGATAGATTTCAAATTCACGATGTGATGTTGGAAGTTACGCAAATCGGAAAAAAATGTCATGGAGATAATTGTGCCATTTTTCGTGAAGTAGGCAACTGCGTGATGCCAAAAGAAGGTATTTTCTGTCGCGTTAAGCAAGGTGGAATCATTACATCGGGCGTTCAAGGAACTTATTTGCCTAAAGTTTTTAAGGTGCATATCATCACACTTAGTGATCGTGCCAGCAAAGGTATCTATCCAGACCGAAGTGGACAGCGCATTCAAGAGATGACAGAACTATATTTCGATTCAAAAAAACGGAAACATCAAATTGAAAAAACATTAATCCCTGATGATCCACAAATGCTTGAACAATTGATAAACGAATCTGCTAATAAATATGATATTGTTATAACAACAGGCGGCACAGGAATCGGCACCAAAGACTTTACTCCCGATGTGGTGAAACCTCTCTTGGAAAAAGAAATTCCGGGCATTATGGATATGATTCGCATCAAGTATGGACAAGAAAAGCCCAATGCGCTGATAAGTCGTTCCATTGCAGGAGTGATAGGCAATACGCTGGTATTTTGCCTGCCAGGAAGCGTGAAAGCAGTGGAAGAATATATGACTGAAATTACTAAGGTACTTGAACATTTAATTTATATGTTGCACAATTTGGATACACATTGAGGAAGTTGGGAGTACTTGAAGTGCCTAAAGTACTTAAAGTTTATCAAGTTTATCAAGTTTATCAAGTTGAAAGTTTATCAAGTATTAATAATGATTATCGAAAATCTCAAATCATAAATCATAAATGCCTACAGGAATTACACGCGAAAAAGCTCTTGAATTGCTTCATGAGCATATCAAAAAAGAAAACATGATTAATCATTCTCTATCTTCGGAGGTGGTGATGCGGGCGCTTGCCAAACGGTTGGGACAGGATGAAACGAAGTGGGGCATTGCCGGGCTGCTGCATGATATTGATGTGGAGGTTACCAACGCCGATGCGCTTACGCATGGGCAAGTGGCTATTGAGATGCTGCGCAAGCAGCATGTGGACGAAGAAATCATCGAGGCGATTAGTTTGCACAACGAAGAGTCGGCGCTCAAGCCACGTTCTGAGGTGTTTCATCATGCTTTGGCAGCGGGCGAAACCATCACGGGGCTGATTATGGCTACTACGATGGTGTATCCCGAAAGGAAATTGTTCGCGGTGAAATCTAAATCGGTGGTAAAGCGCATGAAGGAAAAAGCTTTTGCCGCTTCGGTGAATCGTGAAACTATTATGGAATGTGAAAAGATTGGCATTTCCATTGCCGAGTTTGCCGAAATTTCGGTCAATGCGATGCGCGACATTGCAGAACAAATTGGTTTGTAAAACAAATTTTAAAGGAATTTATATATGAATATTACGCTTAGAAACGCTGTCAAAACGGATATCCCCGACATCCTCAGTTTGATAAAAGAACTCGCTTTGTATGAGCGCGCTCCCTTGGAGGTGACGATCACGGCTCAGGATTTGGAGCAGGACGGCTTCGGAGAGAACCCTATTTTTTATGCGATTATGGCAGATGCCGATGGCGCAGTGGCGGGGATGGCTTTTTATTATTTCAGCTATTCTACATGGAAGGGCAAGTGCATGTATTTGGAGGATATCATCGTGAAAGAGCATTTGCGTGGCAATAATATCGGAACAATTTTGTTCGAAAAGATGATTGAAATTGCGCAGCAAAACAAGGTGAAACGTTTTCATTGGCAGGTGTTGGATTGGAACGAACCTGCCATCAATTTCTATAAAAAATATGACGCGGTGTTGGACAATACGTGGGTGAATGGAAAATTGACCCACGAACAGTTGCAAAAAATGTAGCTATTGACAACGAACGGTTCATAAAAAATAATGCTTCGGTGTAGTATGTAAATCAACTTTATTTATCTTTGTAGTCTTATGAAAAGAATTCTTGTCTTCGCGTGGAAAATGGTCCGCAATTATTATGTAATGGTTACTCTTGCGTTTGTCGTATGGGTGGGCTTTTTCGATAATGACAATTGGGTGAGCCAATATGAACAACGCAAGGAGCTGCGCGATTTGATGCAGCAAAGGAAATATTTTGTTGACGAGATTAAGAAAAACAAAGATTTGG
>CAIWVT010000463.1 GCA_903916135.1 uncultured bacterium | reverse complement strand
GTCGAGCTTCATCTTTTCGGCAAGATAAAAAGCGCCTTTGTGGAAACGGTGCAGGCGTCCGTCGTTGTTGCGGGTACCTTCGGGAAACACCATGATAGAATAACCTTCGGCAACGGCAGTCGCCAATTTGTCGCCGATGAAATCGAAGCCCGCTGAGGCAGGCATAAAACCGCCAAGTTTCACGATAATGCCGATAAACTTCGAGTAATAGAACTTATCGTTGGTAATCATAATTACTTTGGGCGAAAACATCAGAAACAAAGGAATATCTATGAGCGATTGATGATTGGCAATGATGACGGCGGGTTTCTTGAAGGTATCCTTCCCAAGGTTGATAATCTTTTTCCGCGTGAAATACATCAAATACATGGTGCTGCGACAGACTATCATCAAGGTAATATGATATAACCAACGGCGATTCTTCCTTCCCACAGGCAGTATCTTATAGATGCTGAGTCCCAACAGGGCGGTGATGAAACATCCCGTGAGGAAATAGGTGTAGCAGGTGACGGCGTACAGGAAGTCGTAGGCAGTGAGCGGAAATTTGCGAAATGCATCTTTTTTATAGACTAAAAGTCGAAACAAAGCGGGCGGAATGGTATAAGAAAGAAACACCACCGAAAACATGCCGATGATGGTCAGCAGGGCGATGGACTTGAGGGCAGGATGTTGGGCAAAAATCAGCACCCCGACGCCAATCAAGGTGGTGAATGCCGACAGAAAGACAGCCGTCTTATAAGAATCGAGCAGTTTCACACCGCGCCGCTTATATTCTTGCAACATTCCATCCATGATAAAGATAGAAAAGTCGTCGCCCAAGCCGAAAATGAAAGTGGAGATGATGATGCTAAATATATTGAATTTGATATCCAACAAACTCATGATGCCAAGTATCCATATCCAACTGATAAACATGGGTATGAAGGTGATGATAGCCAATTCGATGCGCCCGTAGGAGAACAACAAGAAGAAAAACACCAAGAGGGAGGAAATTAATAGGATGGTATTGAAATCGTTGTTGATGACATCAATGAAATGTGAGAGCAAGTTGTGGGTTTCCACAATCACGGTGTTCTGATCTTCGGGCAAAGCCTTCACCACGGCATCGCGTTTCTGCGGATTGATTTTCAACACCGTGACCACGAAATTATTGTCGGCGTCTTGGTTGATAAATTGCCCGGCAAGTTGTTGTTTAAGGTAGTCGAAGTCGGTTGCGTTAATCTTTTCGGGCTTATGTTCGATGCGCCCCAAGAAGCCAAGGAAGGCATCGTCGCGGAACTTCAGCTTTTTGCCGCTTGCCAACAGCCAACGCTTGAGGTCAGCGATGCGATGGGGGTTCCAAAAGTTCTCCCATTGCTGCGCTTTGATGCGCTGCATGGAGTCGCTCAGCAAGACCGACGAAACGCCCGCCACCTGATTGATCATGTTTTTGGCTTGCAGTTGGCTGATTTTGCGGTTGATGATTTCGTTGTTCTTCAGCGATTCGTTGAGGGTTTTCCCTTTCGAAACCACATAGATTTGGCGCAACGAACTGTCGGAAATATTACTCAGGGTCTGCTCTGCCTGCTTCAGTTTGGTGGATGTGTAGCCCAATTTGTTCATATCGTCCTCAAAACTCACCTTGCGTGCCATAATAAAAAAGAAAACTGTAAGGACAACAATTCCGCCAAGGATGTAAGGGTTGCGGTCGAACTTATAGGCAGAAATTTTGTCAATGATATTATCTTTATGGATGGGTTCGGCAATCTTGTGCTTGGTTTTGATAAAGAAAGGAAAGAAAACAAGCGTGAACAAGACCGAGCCAACCAAGCATAGCGCTGAAAAGAGACCGAAATCTCTCAGCACATCCGATTTAACCAACATCAGCCCGAGGAAAGCTCCAATGGTGGTGGTGCTTCCCAAGGTGAGAGGCAAGGCGAGGTCTTTGATGACCACGCGAAGGTTCTTCACATGACGATAATGCGCATAGAAATGCACCGAATAGTTGATGGCGATGCCCAAAATGATGGAGCCGGCACCTATGGCGATTAATGAAATATGGGGGTGTATCAAATAAATAACGCCAAAGGAAAACAAACCACCGAAAAGCACAGGAGTCATCAGCACAAAGAAGGTGCCTTTGTTTTTGAAGAACACAGCGAAGAAAATCAGCAGCACCAATAAGGCGATTCCCATGGTGATATAAAAATCAATACGCAACTGACCTGCGTTACCAACAGCCGCAGCCACCGCACCGTAATATTGTATCTTGATAGCGGCATTGCCCGCTTTGTCGTTATAATCTTGGATGATGTCGTCGAGTTTTGTGATAAACTGCGTGTTCTTATAGCTTTCGCTTGTGGGGTTGGCGGCGCTGAGAAACATCAAAAGATGCTTCTTATCTTTAGAGAAGATAAAGCCCTTATACATCTCATAGCTGTTGCCGATGCCCGAGAGGCTCATCTTCTGCAAAGCAAATCGGCTTAAGCCCAATGGATCCCTGACAATGAACTTCCGCATGAAAATACCCGCAGGCGAGACCAATAATTTATAATCTTTTTGCAGGATAGAATCAATCTTGGTGGAGTCCATCATGGTGGCGATGTTATCGTAGTCGGTAGCGTCTAAGAAATAGGGCAGATTGTTCCACAAAACATCGTAGGTGCCTGTCATTTGGTCCTCGCTGATTCTGTAGGTCATATCTTTGACCATATCGGGCATGAGTTTGTTCTTCACTTCCTGCGAAAGCTTATCGGCGCAAGCAATAAGTTCGTCGGGCGAAGCTTTCTTGTTCTCATCTTCAGAAATGATAACAATAAGTTTGTTGTTAGAACTCACCAATTTGAACACATCGGTGATATTCTCCACGCCTTTAGTCTTAGGCAAGAAATCGGTGATATCCTCATTGAACTTTATACGTATGGCTAAGGTATAAAAGATTGCAACCAACACAAACAAGATTGCGAAAAGCAGAAACTTGCGCCTCACAAAGAAATCATAAATCTTTAAAAATACTGTTGCCATGCTGTTCTACTCTTTATTAAGATCCAAATACCAAATTCCAAATACCAAGCCCCAAGCTCCAAGAACCAAATTCCAAGCCCCAAGTTCCAAATATCAAGCTCCAAGACCCAAACCCCAAGCTCCAAGACCCAAATCCCAAGTTCCAAGACCCAAATTCCAAGCCCCAAGTTCCAAATATAGAGATGTGATTACTTTTTACCATATACCATTTACCTTATACCTATTACCCGTTATCTTATACCTATTACCATTTACCTTTTACCAAATACCATTTACCATCTACCCTACCTCCACTCTTTTCTTGCGAAATACTTTCAACAACACAAATGTAATGATGCCCATCACTACAGCTATGGCTGCGGCAAAGATAAAAGCGCCTATCAGATATTGCAAAAGGTTATACTTTATTGCTTCAAGGGTAAGATTGGAGGAGTATTGTAGTTGCACCAAATCGTGTTTATATACAAAACCGCCGAACAGATAACTCAGATAGATAATCACGGGTATCATGGGCGGGATGCTGATGTTGCTTGCCACCAAAGTAATCACCTTGTTGAGGCGAAATAACATGGCTAACAACAAAGCGACTGCCATTTGCCATCCCCAAAAGGGCGCTATGCCCATAAACATGCCCAACATGACCGATAAGGTGATCTTCGCATCCGATTCTTTGCTTTGCATGAAATACTTTTGAAAGAATTCGCGAATGTTCTTACGATTCAAAAGCGTTATGAATTTGAACGGCTTGACGATAAGCACCGCGATGAGCACCAAGAACACGTTGAGGATACTTACCCTCGAGAAATCCCTGAAAGGACGGAAATGCGACACCCGTTCTTCCCGTGGTGCATAATACACTTGTATGGGAACCGAAACCACTTTGATGTTGCGCCAAGCAGCACGAACAATAACCTCTATCTCGAATTCATATTTGCGGGTGATATAATGCTTCTTTCCCATTAGATGCAGGGGATAGAGACGATAGCCCGATTGGGTGTCGGGTAGCTTCACCCCTGTCTCAAATCGGAACCAAAAGTTCGAAAACTTATGCCCGAAACTACTTTTGCCGGGCACACTGCTCTGATTCATGTTGCGAGCCCCTACAATAACAGCATCGGGTTCTTCTTTCAGCTTCTCCAAAAACACAGGCAAATCCTCCACAAAATGCTGTCCGTCGGAATCTATCGTAATGCCATAGTTGAAACCTTCATTATAAGCATAGCGAAAGGCTTTCCGCAGGGCGAATCCCTTGCCGCGATTCTTAGCAAAATGAATCACATGCAAATCGGAGTAGGCATCTAAAATGCTTTTGGTGTCGTCTGTAGAGCCATCGTTCACCACAATCACGTCCGAAGTATATGTCAACACGCCATCAATCACCTTCCGTAAGGTCGTGGCATTGTTGTACGTGGGAATAATCACGCAGCATCGCCATGTTTTGAACTGATTTTGAATTTCTATATTTGCTTTCATTTACTTGTGCTAAGCCTTACATTTATTTTGGGATGCATTCAGATTCTTTTCTATCGTTTGCTTCTCTTTCAGGGTGGGGATAGGTTTGGTCAAAGCAATAATATACATTTCAATCGCTTTAGGATACATTTTGTCGCGCATATAGAAATCTCCTGCTTCCCAATACGACAAATAACTGTCGGGATTGATGGCAATCAATTCATCAATGAGTTTCCGATCTGCTATCTTTGGCTTTTTGATTTCATGCAAAGATAATCGTATTTTTTTAAAACGGATATAGTTTTCGTAGCTGCCATCAAACAAAAGAGCATCGGCAGGAATCAATTCCTGCACCACAGTTATCTCAGGATGATTTTTGACATCAAAATTTGGATGGAAGATTTCGTTCAAATCATAACAAACATAGCTCCCCAAACAATAAGGCCCGGCAGATATCCACATCTTTAAGACTTCGGGTTTGAAAACTACGGAATGATGGGCAATAAGTTGGTCAATAGCAATTTCATTCCCGAAACCGACAATGGTATCTCCCACGCCTTTCTTGTCGCGAAGCATACTGATAGCCGCCGTAACCGAAATCTTCTCGTGACGACCAAACAACTCTTCCATGCGTTTAAACCGCATCATGGAACTACTTTCATTGATTTGTTTGAGGTTCAAAGCATCATGTTTCATCTTCTCAGATTGAAAATGATTGGTACAAATCAATTCGAAACCGTTTGGAGCATAAACGGCACTATCGTAAGGTGTCTTCTCAATCACGATGGACGAGTTTTCTTTGCCTGAGCTCACATGTATGGCTTCCGAAACAAATATGCGGTGTTTGTCGGCTATCTCCACGGCTTGCTCGATGCTTGTGGCGTATTGCAACATCTCTCTCACCAAAATAGAAATAGGCGTAAAAGATTTGGAAGGTAGTTTTGATTTTGCAGCATTCAAGGTCACTACTATGCCATGTATATTCATCCCTGAAACAGTCCCTATCATGCCTCCCCATGTTATCATCACAAACTTGCTGCCTTCCGAAGGATGATAGAATGTGATGATCTTTTCTTCGGAAAACTCATCGCCCACATGAAAATCGAAGTTGCGACCATGCACCAACATACCGTCCTCGCTTCGGCTGCCCCATGCGGCAAAGGAAGTGCATCCTACAAAGTTCATATATTGCAAGGTATGTCCAATGTCGTGGGCTGCGTGATAATTCAATATGCGGATATAAGCAGGACCTATAGCAGAAAACTCAGGCGACGCAGAACGAGAAACGCCATAGATTTCCGCATTATATTCTTTCCCGACATAAAAGTTAAGCTTCCGATTCATCCATGCCACAAATAGTTTCAAAAAGAACAGATAGAATTTGTTGGTCACTTTCTTTTTAATCTCCGAAACAAAAAACTTCTCTTGGTTGTATATCAACTTGGATGCTAACATGCCATTCATCAAGCCGCGTTCATAGGGCTCTCCTTCAATATACATTTCCCACAATCCGTGTGTATTCTTCTTAATCCAATTGCGATTGATGGCATAGAAATCATCCGCCACCCGAATAGGTTTCAAGTCTCTTTGATTCAAATTTGGCACTTTAGGTGGAATCTTTAATACAGCAAGTGCAAACAATGCCAATAAAAGTAAAAGTAAAAAAGCTATTCCTAATAATATATATATAAACATTCAGAGACGTATGAGCCGACAAAATTAGCTCAATTTTTGTTTTTAGCGGTTAATTCATTTTGTTTTTCTGCTTCTGTAGCCAACGAGAGATATTCTGCGCGCATGATGGTGGAAACATTTTTTGTTAGTTCCTGATAGCTATCCCCATATTCTTTACTACCAAATTTGACCCTATCGAGATATTTTATGGTCACCTTTCCATTCTTCATGAAATACCATTTCCAAGAGAATATATTCTTAGAATAATGTATCACCACGGGTTGTATGTCTATCTGCAGCTTCGAAGCTAAATAAAAGCCGCCTTTATGGAAACGACCGATATTTTCCTTTGTATTCATCACCCCTTCGGGAAAAATCAGCACAGGAAATCCTGCAGTGATGGAGGGCTGCAATGCCTCAACCAATGCATCTTTTTCCATATCTATCGGATAGAAACGTATGTATTTCAAAATAAAAAACCTCGCCCACGCATTGTTGTGCCAATTGTTGTTTATGACACACATCTTCGAAGTGAATGCAATTGCCACCGTAGCATCCAACACCGACTGATGATTGCACACAATTAAGGAAGGCGTGTCGAAGATGTTTTTTCTACGGTTGATATGTTTGAACCGCATATTGAAATTCGTGATATTCCAAAAGACGGTAAAGTTTCGGAGCAAACGCGCATAGAACAGATTGGTATTGCTTCTTTTGGTTGAAAATGGCAGCACAATAAGCAGCGTAAAGAACTGACTTGTGATAGCGAAAATCAAAAACGAGACGCTTCCTCTAAAGATGACCCAAAAATTAAATAGTTGTTTCTTTATCAATTTTACAATAGTTTTGTGCAGAAATTCGGAGTGCAAAAGTACAGAAATTTCGCGTTTTTAAATCATATAATTATCACAAAATAATATTTTTTCGGCTTGCTATCCATTTTTAGTTTAAATTTGTTGTCGTTAAAATGAATCATAACCAAGCTTTTTGAATTATAACCTACTGATATGTTGCGTCTCGCCTTTAATTTCTTCGTAAAAGTTCTCGACTCTTGCCTTTATGGCTTTGTGGGTCCGTTTAGCATGTTGGTGATTATTCCGCAGTATCTGATTTACATTTCCGATAGATACGACTTGCCCTTTTATGGTTTCCCCTATAGTGAAATCATAAGCGTGGTGTTGATGTGGATTGGCGCATCCGTAGCGATTTATAGTGGTGCGCTGATGTTTCTGTTTGGGAAAGGCAGTCCCGCGGTGACCTCATCCCCGCAAAAGATTATGCAAAAAAATATCTATGCTTATTTCCGCCATCCGATGATGTGGGCGCTCACCTTGGTGTTGGCAGGCGAAGTGATGTATCATGGCATGTTGATTATGTTGTTGTGGTTTGTGGCGTGGTTGCGCATTCAGCAATTGTATGTGGTGAACTACGAAGAGCCACAATTGGAGAAGCGTTTCGGCGATAGCTATCGGGACTATTGTCAGCAAGTTCCGCGGTGGTTTCCCCGTCTAAGTAAAAAAATAAAATAAATAATTTGAGTTTTCTCTGTAAAAAGTATTAATTTTGCAGCCCAAAAGGGCCCCGTAGCTCAACTGAATAGAGTATCTGACTACGGATCAGAAGGTTGAAGGTTTGAATCCTTCCGGGGTCACAAAAGTATTAGAGGAATTTATTCCTCTTTTTTAATTTTATGTATTACGTTTACGTTATCCAAAGCGAAAAATTACAAAAAAAATCTATACAAAGAATTATTATCGCTAAATTTGACACTTTGAATTTAGATTTTGAAAAAGTTACACAGAGCTTCACAGAGATTTGGAGATTCACAGAGATATTTTGGTAGATGCAAACTACTATTTACTTGGTTCGATTTGCAAATTTCGAGAGCAATGATAAGAACACAGTATGGAATGGCAAATCGCCGAACAATCGCGATGCCTCCGAAGGCGTTTATTTCTATATACTCACTATCGGCAAGAAATTATATCATGTTACGGTAACTTTGATACGCTAAACATCTTATCTGTTTCGTTTTTATCCATCTGCAATAAAAAAAAGCTTGCCTTGGATTGATGGCAAGCCCTTTTATACATTAGAACGATTTGTTATATTGGGATAATGAACAGGAGAAAAAAATTACTTCTCAATGATATATAACTTCCCCTTTTCAAAGCTATTTATTTGTTCCAAAAAATTGGGAATATATTCTTTCAAAGTTTCTATTGTGCTATTATTGCTGTTTAAAACCACTATTGAAATATTATATTTGGAAGTGTTTTGCTGATAACAAATATTTTTGTCAACGGTCAATAAGATGTCAAAACCTTGTTGTTCGGCTTGCTTTATTAGCATGCCATTTTTCAAGCCTTGCCAATCCATCTGCCCGATTGTAAATACGCTGTGATGTGTAAGAAGCTCTTTCACTTTCTTTGTTACACATTCGTCAAGCAAAATTTTCATTCAGTATTTGGGTTGAAGCCAATAATAATTTATTGGTAAGCTCCAGTAATTGCAAAATCTGTTCTTTTTTAATCGTATCAAAGTCTTCAATAAATGCATCAATTGTTTTGCCGGCTTCCAAATAATCGAATAAGTTTTTGATGGGGACACGCGTTCCGCTAAAAACGGGTGTGCCTCCCAATATTTCCGAATCAATATTAATAATTTTCCCTATCATTTTTATTTGAGTTTTTTATTTGTGCAAATATACACAATTTCTCTGTAAATGGTTAAATTTATATAATAAAAAGTACAGTAAAATAAAAGGCTTGCCTCAGTTTTAAGGCAAACCTTTTTTCTTTTGTAGTGAAAATTGAAAACCTTATGAAAGGCAAAGCCTATTAGGGTGCTTTTTTATAACTTTACGGGAGTTCTATAAATTGCTTTTTCTTCGTTGGACATCAATTTTCAAAATGCTCATTTACTTTAGTAAACTCCGCTTTTAAAAATCTTGTCCGCCTTGAAAAATCTAATTTTTAGAACCCCTCTTTAGTTCAACGACATTTTACCTTCAAAGTCGAAGTGTTTTTTACTCAATGTTTATTCCATCAATTGACGTTTGCTTTCATTTTTCCATCCGGCGAAAGCTTCACTATCTACAAAATAAATCTTTAGGTCGGCAAAGGCTTCGCTACTTACAAAATAAATTTTCTTCTTGGCAAAGGCTTCACTTGATTCGAAAAACCATTTGCCATCGTTGTTGCCCACGAATGCTTCGCTGCTGACTTTATAAACACAAAGGTCGGCGAAGGCAGGACTGGATACCACATAAACCTTTACATCGGCAAAGGCTTCGCTGTTTACCGAATATACTTTTTGTGCATCTGCAATTTTTGCATACGCAAATACGAATATGAGAATAATAAATGTCTTTTTCATTTTTGAAGGTTTTGAATTAATGTACAAAATTATAAAAAAATATCGAGATAGAACGATGAATCTTTATTAAATATATGGAAAGTAATATGGTGTAACGCCAAGTTTGAGCATGTATATATATAAGGTACAAATTCAAAATATTTATTTTTAACAATCATTAATAATTATTGATGTCTAAAGTTCGATGATTATCCGTATCTTTGTGTGTTATTTTTTTATACTTATATGCAAACCATCAATCGTAAACTTACGTTTCCATCTTTATTTGCCGAAACGCTTCAGAAATTTCCCAATCAGGCAGCTTATTCTTTTGTGGGCGAAGAAGCAATCACCTACAAAAATGCTTATCAAAGGATACGGGCAGTTATGGCTTTTTTGGAAAAACTGCAAATTAAACCCGGCGACAAAATCGCTATCCTCAGTCATAATATGCCCAACTGGGGAATAAGTTATTTTGCTGCTACTTTCATGGGTGCGGTAACTGTGCCTTTGTTGCCCGACTTTCATCCCTTCGAAATAGATAAATATGTGGAACATTCGGGTGCTACGTTGCTTTTTGTTTCTCGAAATTTAGAGTATAAAATCAAAGACATTGAGTTTTTGATGCCTCCAACCATCATTTGTATGGACGATTTTTCTATTGTGAAATCGAAAGTTCGCAACCTTCAGTTTGATGCGCAAGCCGTTCCCACGAAAGAATATTCCGTTCAGGAAAATGATTTGGCAGCTATCAACTACACATCGGGTACGACAGGAACTCCGAAAGGGGTGATGCTTTCTCATAAAAATATCGCTTTCACAGCAATCAAAGCGGTGGAGATTCATCATGTGGATGAACACGACCGCATTTTTTCTATCCTGCCCATTGCCCATTCTTTAGAAAATACTTTGGGATTGGTGTTGCCGATGATTTTTGGTTGCTGTGTTTATTATCTGCAAAAGCCTCCCACGCTGGAGATTTTGCTCCAAGCCATGAAAACTGTGAAACCCACAGCGATGATTACAGTGCCATTGATTATCGAAAAGGTGTATCGTGAAAATATTTTATCGAAAGTGAATCGAACATGGATGCGTCGCACATTGTATGCGATACCTGTCGTTCGAAAAGCGATCAATTTTATGTTTGGCTTGCTGCTCAAAAGGAAATTTGGCGGTCATCTGAAGTTTTTTGGCGTGGGCGGTTCGTCCTTAGACGCTACGGTTGAAAATTTTTTGATGGAAGCGCGTTTTCCGTACACCGTTGGTTATGGTTTGACCGAAACGGCACCTTTGCTGGCAAGTTCGAGTCCCTATCATACCAAATTGCACGCTACCGGACAGGTGATTAACGGCATTGAATTGAAGATTGATAATCCAGACCCCATCACCGGAGAAGGCGAAATATTGGTGAAAGGCAACAATGTGATGCAGGGATATTATAACGAGCCGAAACTGACCAAAACGGTGTTCGACAGAGATGGTTGGCTCAAAACTGGCGACTTAGGCATGTTGGACAAAGACAATTATCTGTTTTTTAAAGGCAGATTAAAGAATATAATCGTGTTGAAAAGCGGCGAAAATGTGTATCCCGAAGAGATAGAAACCGTGATTAATAGTTTTCATTATGTGGATGAGTCCTTGGTGGTGGAACAAAAAGGAAAATTGGTGGCTTTGGTGCATTTCAATAAGGACGAAATAGCTGATAATTATGAAGATTTGCAAACCGAAATTTCTGAATATGTTGAAAAGAGGGTGGACGAGCTGAAAGTGGAGTTGGAAGAATATGTGAACAAACGGGTGAGCAAATTTTCGCGTGTGCAATCAGTTATCTCGCAAGAAGACCCATTCAAAAAGACTGCCACACTGAAAATTAAACGTTTCTTATATACTAAAAACGGGTAGGGGACTCTAAAATGATACAATTATTGAATGATGCAATGATATAATTATAGAATGATACAATGATATAATTATTCAATGATATAAT
>CAIWVT010000462.1 GCA_903916135.1 uncultured bacterium | reverse complement strand
TTTCATCTATGTAATTATATTGTTTCCAAATTTAATATAGCCCAACAAATTTGTAGTAAGTTTTTTTATTTCAATTTCCTATTAAGAAAATGAAATGCAAATATATGTAGTTTTTTTCAACCAGTCGCATTATTTTTAATTAATACCCCAAAAGTCATTATTTAAAAACCTCCAATGTTTGGAAAAGATTTTATAATACTTCATTAATCAACTCAATCACCCAATGATTTAATGACCCTATGACCATTAATGACAATAATTGACCACGAACCTGTCCCGTACATGAAATGTCGGGATGACCTTAAATGACTCCCCAGTTAACCAATCAACATAATTAACTTACTCAACATATTCAACTCAACCTGACCCATACACGCACCTGCCCCGTACATGAAATGTCGGGAATGTCGGGATCAACTTAATCAACTCAATTGACAAAAGAAGGTCACTTATTTTGCATCCACCTCAACAGGAACCTCAACATGTAAGCGTCCCCAGCGGATGAATTTGCGCCAAAAGCGTTCGTGCAGGTAATAAAGAAGAATTTTGGTCATCACTTCGGATAAACCAACTTTGATGGAAGCCAAAGGATTTCCCGAAATAATGAAGCTAATCACCATGGTGTCTATGGTGCCAAAGAAGCGCCAGGAGATGCCTTTCATCAGGCTTCGGAAATTAGACAAGGTGTCGTTTTCGCGCAGAAACTGGAATTTATTCCAGATGCGTTCGTGAAGAAAATACAACAATATCTTGGTAAAAACTTCAACGATGGCAATAGGCAGGGCAATGGACGTCTTGCCAAAAAAGAAATAGGCAATAACGAAAGTGTCAATACTTCCAACGATGCGCCAACTGATGCCTTTTACTAAACTACGGGCTTTGGTATCACTAATCATGCTGCAAAAGTACGAATAATTTCACACATACACGTATCTGCTGCTGATAAGGCTCACTCATTCAATAGTAATCTCATCAATAAATATCCAAGAAGGATAGCCGGCACCCAAATGCCACGACGGGATGGTGCCGTAGTTTATGGCTCGCACTTTAACGTAACGCAGTTCGAAATCGGTTAAATAATCAATATCTTGGATAGTGGATTTGTAATCATTATCAGGAATTGTATTGTGAATTAAGGCAAGCAGCTTGAAGTTGACACCGTCGTCAGAACCATAAAACTCCACGTACTTGGGCATCCAAATCCAAGAACTGATGTCTTGCAGAAAACCCGCCCCCATTCGATGAACCCTTTGTATAGAACCTAAGTCCACAACAGCTTCGAAGTCCACACTGTCAAAGCCTTGCCATTCGCCCAAGCGAAAATTGTTGCCGCCACGAATCTGGTCAATCAAGGCATTGTCGCCACCGCCGGTGTATTGCGAACTATATTGGGAATGTAAATCAATTTTACGGTCTTGATGAATCTTGAAATAGTCGGCTTCCATCACATAACTATAGCGCAAAGCAGCAGTGTAGGCTACGGCTTTCAGGTGGGTGGTTTCTTTGAAATTCAGGGCGTGTGAATAAATGTTCTTGCTTGAGTCGGGCTGAGAGCCATCGGTGGTATAATAGATGTGTGTGTTTGGCGTGATGGTTTTGAGTTCCACTTGTATTGAATCGGCAAAGGTTTTAGCGTTTTGGGTAGTGTAAGGTACGGGCAGGAGGAGCTGGTCGGTGATGCCCGTCGTGGGGACGTCTTCATCTTTTGTTCCCCATTTGGTGTTTGGCGCAGGACCCATGGTAAACTCGATGGTACCACCTTTCATCAGGGTGGAATAGTTCAAGAAACATTTGGTGTAGCTGCTGTCGTTGAGGCTTGCGTCCTGGATATAGAAGTTTTTGGAGGTACGCAGCTTTGTTTTGATGACAAAGGTGTTGCCATTTTCCAGATGTATCTTTGCCTCATCAAACAAAGGGGAGCCGATAGCAAATTGAGGATTTCCCGGGCAAACCTGATAGATACCCAAAGCGCTCAACACATACCATGCCGACATCTGACCGCAATCTTCGTTGCCACACAAGCCATCGGTTCGATTTGAGTAAAGCGTTGTCATAATTTTATGGGCAAGTTCTTGCGTTTTATAAGCTTGATTCACGTAATTAAACAAGTAAGCCATGTGATGACTGGGTTCGTTGCCATGAGCATATTGTCCGATGAGCCCTGTGATGTCCGCTTGCTCTCTCCCTGTCAGGGATTTGGATGTGTTGAACAGTTCATCTAATTTTTTTGCCAGTATGTCTTTACCACCATAGAGTTGAATCAAGCCACTGATGTCGTGGGGCACAAAAAAGCTATATTGCCAGGCATTGGCTTCGGTATAATTGAAGGTGACTTCTGCAGGATCGAAAGGTGTTTGCCACACGGCGTTCATCTTGGGGCGCATAAAGCCTGTTTGAGGGTCGAAAATGTTTTTATAGAACTGCGCACGGGTGATATAATTTATATATTCGGGATATTGTGCGTTCATTTTAGCCATCCAAGCAATGCACCAATCATCGTAAGCATATTCTAAGGTTTTGGATACGGACTCATGCTCTTTGTCACCAGGCACATAACCGTATTTACGTAAGAAATTCAAGCCGAAATCGTTACTTTCGGCACTTGCTTTCATGGCTTTCAAAGCGAGGGTGCCATCAAAATTTCGGATACCTTTGACATAAGCATCAAAGATGACTGGAACGGAGTGATAGCCTATCATGCAATTGGTTTCGTTAGACGAAAGCTCCCAAACAGGCAACAAACCGCCTTGCTGATACTGTAGCAGAAAAGTATTCACAAAATCGGCAGTGCGCTTTCGGTCAATGATGCTCAAGAGGGGGTGCTCAGCGCGAAAGGTATCCCATAACGAAAAAACGGTGTAATAATCAAAGCCTGAAGTTGTGTGCACCTTCATATCCCGCCCGAGATATTTTCGGTCCACATCAGAATAGATGTTGGGATTAATCATACAATGATACAAAGCCGTATAAAAGTTCACGATGTCGTCTTTGTTGCCGCCCGACACTTCAATTTTGCCAAGCTCTTTATTCCATTTGATTTTGGCGTCGTTACGAACGATGTCGAAATCCCATCCTTTAAGCTCGGTGTTCAAGTTTTTCAGAGCTCCTTCAACAGAAGTGGCGCTCAAACCAACTTTAACCAACACTTCTTTGGTGCCTTCGAACGTAAAATAGGCTTTCACGCGGGTGCCGTTGGCTTTATTTTTAACCGTCTTCACGATATTCCCCAACGAATCGAGCATACACAAGCCATAATTGGTAAACGGTTTCGAGAATTGTATATCAAAATAGAGCACTTGATTGTTTGCCCAAGCTTTCGATTTACGCATACCGCGGATGTGGGTGTTGCTCACAAATTCAACATAGGCATTAAGTACAATATCGCGATGCTGCAAATCGAGAATAATATTATTTTCAGAAGTAGTTGCATAGGTGTATTTGTGGAAGCCTATGCGTTCGGTGGCGGTGAGCTCCACATTGATATTGCTCTTGTTGAGTTTCACCCCATAATAACCGGGCGAAGCGTGTTCGGTTTTGTGCGAAAAAGAAGAGGCATACGCATAGCTTTTGATATCAACCGAACCAGAGGTAGGCATCAACAAGATGTCGCCATAGTCGGAACAGCCTGTTCCATTGAGATGGGTGTGAGAAAAGCCATAGATGATAGTATCAGAATAATGATAACCCGAACAACCATCCCAGCCTGTGAGGCGGGTATCGGGGCTGAGCTGCACCATGCCAAAAGGAAGGGTTGCCCCGGGATAGGTGTGACCGTGTCCGCCTGTTCCGATGAAGGGGTTTACATACGAGGAAACATCTTGCTGCTGCGCGAAACCGAATTGAAATCCGCTAAAAAGAAGGAAAAGGAGCGCTAATTTTTTCATATAAGAAGATATTAATTGACATCAAATAAGGAACGAACTTTTATTTTGTCTTTGAGAAGTTTGTAAGAGACTTTGGTGGTGGCAATAATTCTGACCGTTGAATTGGGCAACAGATCGAAGAAGTTGTCAGAAAGCGAAACGTCCTTGCCTTCTAAACCATCAAAGCTGATGAAAACGTTTTTGGCGAGTTTATGGGTGTGGATGTTTATGGCACAGCCGTTGGAAAGGCTATCCAAATCATAGGTTATTTCAGGATTTTCGAGGGCTAAGTCTTTAGGTGCTTTAAAATAAAGTATGTTATCAGAAATCGTTTCGTTATTTGCGAGAAGTTTAGCCGAAAGCAGCAGCGATTTAGATTTGGTGGTATCTGGAAGCAACAAAGTCTTATCAAGAGTATCGGTGATTTGGCTACTGTTGGCTTTTATGCTGATATTCTTGGTTTGTTGCCAGAGGATGGTGCCTGCGAAATTCATGAGTTTCAGTTCGAGTTGGGCGTTCACGTCGTTTAAAGAATCGGAGATAACTTCCACATTAACGGTATTGTTGTTATTGGTAAGTGTAACAAGGATGTTTTTAAACCCTTTTCTGACAAAATACTGTAAGGATTTTGGGTTGTGATAGTAATCCGTTCCTGACCAGGAAACCACGGGCCAACAATCGTTGAATTGCCAATAGAGCGTTCCCATACAACGTGGCTTTGCATTGCGATGTGCTTCGATGGCTGTCTTCATTCCGTAGGCTTGCAGCAATTGGCTTACGTAGATATAATCATCCAAGTCTTTTGGCTCCTTGTATTCTCGCAACATATAGGTTTTTATGGTTTCGAAGCCAGTGGGATGTTTCTCATGACATTTCATCGCCTCAGAATACAAGTAACTATCCTCTTTGATGGAGAATTTATCCAGAGTACTTCTTTCGGGGAATCCTTGAAAACCGTATTCACTGGCAAAGCGCCCGGTCTTTTGACGATACATTTCAAACGATTCCATGCCCCACCAAACGCCCCAATAATGGGAATCGCCATCCGTTGTGCTTTGCGTGCGACCCCATCCATATTTGGGAGACGATTGCCAGTAGAATCGCTGGGAATCGTTTTCCTGAATCGTTTTGGGTAATATGTTGTTGAATAGGCTGACATAATTGTTCCATATCTCGCTACTGTCTGCCAAACTATAATTGTATTGCTTTTGCCATCCCCAATTTTTCCATCCTTCGTCAATTTCGTTGTTGCCGCACCAAAGTGCCAGACATGGATGGTTTCGAAGGCGTTTCACCTGTTGTGTAGCTTCAATGGTCACATTGTTGAGGAAAACACTATCGCCAGGATACATGGCGCAGGCAAACATAAAATCCTGCCACACGAGTATGCCTTTCGCATCGCAAAGATTGTAAAAGATATCATTTTCATAAATTCCACCTCCCCATACTCGGAGCATATTCATATTGCTTTTACAAGCCATGTTCAGCAAATCATCATAGTTTTGGGTGGTGACCCGAGGCAAAAAGTTATCCTGAGGAATATAATTGGAGCCTTTAATAAAAATGGGGATACCATTCAGTTTGAAATAAAAAGATTCGCCAATTTTGTCTTTTTCATTTACAACTTCAATGGTTCGCAAGCCCACACTGAGGCTGCGTTGGGCTATCATTTTGTTATTTACAAGAACTTCAACATTGAAATGATACAGGTAAGGATCCCCCGAATCATGAGTCCACCAAAGTGTAGGATTTTTTATGGTGAAGTCCACCAATGCGGAATTAATGCCTTTGGTGAGGGCGATGCTTTTTGTAGCACAAACTATTCCTGAATTAGTGTTAGTGATTTTGATCGTTGCCGTTTCAGTGATGTCAGAGCGTAGGGTGGAGGCAATGCTTAGTTTGGCTTCATTTTTATTTAATTCGTGTTGAATAAATTGAACATCATCTAAGGAGCAATCATTCCATGCTCGGAGATAAATAGGTTTCCAAATTCCACAAGTAACAAATCGTGGTCCCCAATCCCAGCCGAATTGATATTGCGCTTTGCGTACAAAGACTTTTTCATCGCCTGGCAAGGCATAGGATAATTTTGTGGCAGCTTCTTTTCCTTTGACAATCGGAGAATCAAAAACAATGCGAATTTCGTTCGTGCCAGTATGTAAATAGCTTTTGCATTCCATATTCCATAAACGAAACATATTATTTGCTGAAATGAGGAGGTGACCGTTTACGTACACTTTGGCGTAGGTATCTAAACCTTCAGCGATGAGTTCAATGTGCTTGTTTTTTAAGGTAGCCTCATCGATTGTACATGAGGTTTTATATTCCCATTTTTTTGTTTCTATCCATTGCAAGTCTTTTTCGTTGCAGCCATAAAACGGATATGGGATTTTTTTATTTGCAAACAAGTCAGTATGTACCGTTCCAGGAACATTCGCCGGAAGCCAGTTTTCGGTCCCTTGTTCTGTAAAGCTCCAATCTTTATTCAGAAAAATAGTATCTGCAATTTGCGTATAGCCTTTGATTATAGAACCAAAAACGAATAAACAAAAAAACAGCGAAACTTTCTTTCGAAACATGTTTACTTAGGTTTAGCATAGTTGATGCCCATCATATCGAGCAAAGCAGTATGTTTTTTCAATCGGATATAAAAATCGGCATAGTTCTTTTTATCTTCCGGAAGCCACAGCACTTCGCTGATAGCAATCATTCGAGGCATAGCCATATATTCAACTTTTTTATACTCGGCAATGTACTCTGTCCAAACATTTCCCTGAGCTCCGAGAATATACTTCTTTTGGTCAGGTGTTAGTTCTCCGGGTAAGGGATTGAATGAATATACTTTTTCAACCGTAGTGTTTCCGCCTATGGCGATGGGCTCTGTTGCCGGATTTCCTTGATAATGGTCTAAGTAGCAATATTCTCCCGGACACATCACGACATAGTGTTGAAGTTTCGCAGCAGCAATACCTCCATCCTTGCCCCGCCATGACATCACGACAGCATTGGGAGCTAAACCACCTTCTAATATTTCGTCCCAACCTATGATTGTTTTTCCTTTGGAGTTTACAAACTTTTCTACGCTTCTCACCACATAACTTTGCAATTCGTTTTCGTCTTTCAAGCCTTCGCGCTTCATCACTGCTTGACAATTGGGACAAACTTTCCAACGTGTTTTCGGACATTCATCGCCACCAATATGTATGTATTTCCCCGGGAACAACTCCATCACTTCCGCCAAAACATCTTTCAGAAAATTAATGGTTTCGTCCTTGGTGCAATATACATCATCAAAAACACCCCATAATTTGGATACTTCAAAGGTCCCGCCTGTGCAAGAATACTCAGGATAAGCAGCCAAGGCTGCCATACTATGCCCGGGCATCTCTATTTCGGGAACAACCAAAACGTGACGGTCTGAAGCGTATTTAACGATGTCGCGTATGTCTTCTTTGGTATAATATCCACCGTAGCGGATGGTGTCGAATTTCTGATTGGTTGTGGTGTATTTGCCAATCAGCGTTCCTTTTCTGAAGCCACCCACCGTTGCCAATTTCGGATATTTATCTATCATGATGCGCCAACCTTGGTCATCGGTGAGATGCCAATGGAACACATTCATTTTATAAAAGGCAATCATATCAATATACTTTTTCACTTCGATAGTCGTGAAAAAATGTCGGCAAACATCCAAGTGCATGCCTCGCCATGTGTATTTTGGATAATCGTAAATGCTTACACAAGGAACATTAATTGTTTCGGTCTTGCTTGCAGGAAGCATTTGCCGAAGCGATTGCAAGGCATAAAACACGCCGGCTCCTTTTCCTTCAATGAGGATAGAATCGGGCGTAACCTGCATACGGTAGGCATCGTCGGGCATGGTAATATCATGAACATCGAAGATTTTTATTGCTTTTGTTTTAAGGGTTAAATCTTGGGATACTTCCAGAGATTTGCCGTAATATTTCGATAAGTATTGATTGAATATTTCCGCATCGCGTCCCGCAGTCTCTTTATTGTTTACAATGATTATGGTTTTAGAGTTTAGTTTAAAGCTGCCTTTTTGTTGCGTCAATTCAACAGGTTTTGGCAAGATGGCAATTTCTTGATTTTGGCTTTTAACGTTAGCCGAAATCAGTAAGCTTAGGGAAAGCGCGGAAACAAATAAGTACTTTTTCATTTTTTAGAATTAATTAGGGATGACATTTAGACATTAGTTGAAATAGTATTCCAGATGAGAGATGCTGCGCCTAATATGGCTGCATCGTTTTCTTTTATACCCGAAGGGAGAATTTTTATTTTGTTTTTATAGATATTCAAAAGATTGTCTTCAAAGCTTTTTTTAATCGGTTCGAATAAAATATCACACGCATTGGTAATTCCTCCAAAGATAAAAATGGCTTCAGGACTCGTGTAAGCTACACTATTTGCCAATGCCAACCCAAGAATAGCGCCTGTGTAATCATAAGTTTTTAATGCAATTGTATCCTGCGCTTTAGCTTTCTCGAAAATAAAGTGCGGCGTGATTTCTGCTTCGGGAATTTCGGGCGTTATCTCTTCACTTTTGAGAAAATCAAGATAGGTTTTTATAATGCCTTTGGCAGAACAATACGCTTCTAAACATCCCTGACGACCGCATCCACAAGCACGACCTTCGGGCACAATAATAGCATGTCCGAGTTCTCCTGCAAAGCCATCGTGTCCATACACCATGTTGCCGTTCACAACGATTCCGCTACCCACACCTGTACCCAATGTTATCAGAATAAAATCCTTCATGCCTTTTGCATTGCCGTAAATCATCTCGCCTATGGCAGCAGCATTGGCATCGTTGGTTAATAAAATCGGCAGATGAAAATAGGTTTTAAACATTTCCGTCAGATGCACTATTCCTTTCCATTTGAGGTTGGGGGCAAACTCTATGGTGCCATTATAAAAGTTGCCGTTTGGGGCGCCGATGCCAATGCCAATAATCGTTGTATCTTGGAGCTCTGCTAAAGTCTTTCGAATCTTTTTGCTAAGGTGTTCAACAAATTCTAATGGTTCGGGGAACAAAGAGGTTTTAAAAGAAGTTTTATGAATACAATTGCCTTGCTGATCGACAAAGCCAAAAACGGTATTGGTTCCCCCAATATCAATGCCTACAACATAATCTTTCATGAGTTCGTTTTTAATTTATAGCCTTTAAGCCCATAAAATACCAGATATATATAAGAAAAAAGCGGTACTGCAAAAGCCGCCTGAACCCCAAATGAGTCGGCACACATACCTTGTAAAGGTGGGAGCAAAGCGCCTCCCAAAATCATCATCACTAAAAGTGAAGAACCTTGCGAAGTGAAGCGGCCCAATCCGTCAATTGCCAAGGTGAAAATATTCGACCACATGATAGAATTGAATAAACCTATTGCCAACATGCACCACATGGATACCATGCCCGTGGTGAAAATGGCTGTGAGCAAAAGTAAGAATGCCAGCACCGAAAAATAAGCCAACGTTCTTGAGGCAATAGAACGTCCGAGCATAAACATAAAATAATTGATGACAATAAAGATTAAATAGTACCAAACTTTGTCGAATGTCAGCCCTTTCATATACCAGGTAATAACAAATATCAATAAAAAGGTGAGAATTGCCATTAAGAGCATTAATAGGTACTTGGATGTCTTTTTAATCGCACTCAACGAAATGGCTCCCAAGAATCTGCCAATCATGGCGCCTCCCCAATAATAGGCGAGGTAATTACTTGCCTCCGAATCGGTGAAGCCAACTATTTGTGGAAGTTTTAAGAAGGAAACTAAGTTGCTGCCAATGGCAACTTCTGCCCCCACATAAAAAAAGATAGCCAACATGCCAAACACCAAATTGGGATGTTTCAAGGCTCCTGCTTTTGTTTCGATATGTTCGGTGCTTTTGAACACAGGAAGCTTGGAAAACCAAATAAACACCATCAATAAAATTAATACAATACCAATAATCAAATACGGAATTTTTACCGATTGCGCTCCACTATTTGAATTCGTTGCAAAATATTCAAAGATAAAAAACCCACCTAACACAGGTGCTATGGTGGTGCCCAAGGAATTAAATGCCTGGGAAAGATTCAAACGACTTGATGCCGTTTCGGGTGAACCTAAGATGGCGACATAGGGATTTGCGGCTATTTGTAATATAGTAAATCCGATGCCTAACAAAAATAAAGCCCCAAGAAATACACCAAAAGAATGAAAGGTGTTTGCCGCAGGATAGAACAAAAAGCATGCTATTGCCGAAATAAACAAACCTATGAGGATACCGTTTTTATATCCTATTTTATTGATGGGGTCGCCTAAAGTCAGGGATAGGATGAAGTAAATGAGCGAGCCGATGAAATAGGCACCAAAAAATGCAAACTGTACCAAGTTCGCCTGAAAGTGAGTGAGTTCGAACACTCCTTTCAAATAGGGAATTAAAATATCGTTTAAAACAGTGATAAATCCCCACATGAAAAACAAGGTGGTCAGCGTGATTAGCGGATAGGTGTAATTTGTCTTATTGGTTTGTTGCATAATGAAAAATTTTTCAAATATAAAAAGAATCTAAATTGTGTCACCAATAATTTTTGTATAATT
>CAIWVT010000461.1 GCA_903916135.1 uncultured bacterium | reverse complement strand
TCATTGAGCGGTAATCTTTTCAATGGTTTAGCGGCTCCATGCGATTACTCTATTTCTTTGGTGTATAATGGCACCGCAGCAACTCAAAGTTGGAATCTTGTAGCAAATCCCTACCCTTCCTATTTGAATTGGAATTCTCTGGGCAAAACAAATATATCCACCACCTTATATTTGTGGAATCCTGCTGTTATGGGACCTCCAGTAACTAACACATCCTATTTCTCAGTCTATAATTCGGCTAATGGCGTGGGTGTTCCCTCAACCACCAAACAATTCATTGCTCCTTTGCAAGGTTTCTTTGTACGCGCTATTTATACCAACCCAAGAATCACACTGCCACTTTCTGCTCGCACTCATACTACCGGCACTTTCTATAAAGAAGCAGACAACACCGAGATTCTGGTGCGTCTGAAAACAGAAACCGATATGGGTATGGACGAAATGGTGATTTGTAAAAACCCTGATGCGTTGCTAACTTATGAAGACTACGATTCTGAAAAGATGTTCGATGGTTTACCTGTTGGGATGTATTCACAGGCTGCTTCAGGCGAAAAATTAGTCATCAACACCATCAACGACACCAATACTATAATTCCTCTAAGCATTATGGGAAGCACAGGAGACAAAGCAACGATAACAGCCTTCGATTTAGAAAGCAGCATCCCCGTTTACTTAGAAGACCGTTTGAAAGGCAAAATAACGAATCTATCGGAGAATTCTTCTTACAACTTTGAGTTTCCAACCAACGAGGTTACAGGCAGATTCTTCATCCGATTCAACAACAGCAATGCTCCGTTGACCACATCAGCTATCAATGTGTTTGCAAGCAATCAAAAACTCAACATCATTGCTCAAACAGGCGAAGAAATCCAAGAAGTGGAAGTGTTTACCCTCACGGGGGCTTGTGTGTTCAAAGCCACTCCAAGCAGCATCAATGTGTTTACTGAAACGCTGAATTTATCTTCAGCTATCTATTTGGTTAAAGTGAAAACTTCGCTTGCTACAAAGAATGTGAAGGTGAGTTGGGAATAAACAATTAATATGTCATGCGAAAAGAGCCTGCATCCAAACGATGTAGGCTCTTTTTGTTTCACAAAGTCACTCATTGTTATTGTCATTTATCCCCCCCTTCCGAACCCTCCTCCATCAATTTCTCAAATTAATACCATCTATTCCATCAAAGTTTTGTAATTTTGTATCATAAAACAATAACATGCATCTTTCAAAATTTTCCTATCGTCTATCTCTTGTGCTTTTGGGCATCATCATGGGCTTGTGCGTCCCGCAAAACTTGGTGGCACAACGCAAAAAAGCTTCCGTAAAGGATTCCCTGCCCAAAGCCTCCATCGAATACTTCAAAGAAAACTATCTCCGCGCCGAAGACTATGTCTATAAGCCCAACATCAAGACCGTGCTCTTCTATCGCGAGGGGTTTGTGCTCACCTCGCCCATCATCAACTTGAATGGTGAAGAAAAACTTGTTCTTGATTTCGATGATTTGGACGGCACTTACAAACGCATGCGCTACACCCTCATCCATTGCGACGCCAATTGGGCGCCCTCCGACCTGATGCCCAACGAATACCTCAACGGCTTCTACGACGACGACATCCGCGATTATAAATTCTCGTTCAACACCCTGCAAAAATACATCCACTACACCATCACCCTGCCCACCGAACGCATGACTCCCATCCTTTCTGGCAATTATCTCCTGAAAGTATATATGGAAGACAACCCCGACGATTTAGTGCTCACCCGTCGCATGATGATAGTGGACCCCAAGGTGACCATCAATGCTGTGGTGAAGCAGCCCACCATCGTGGAATATCGCAACTACAAACAAGAAGTGGACTTTTCTATAGACAAAACAGGCTACACCATTAACAACCCTTATCAGGATTTGAAAATCGTGGTGCAACAAAACGGACGCTGGGACAACGCCATCCTCAACCTGAAACCGCTCTACATCAAAGGTGATATCCTTGATTATAATTATGAAGAAGAAAACGTGTTCACAGGCGGCAACATCTTTCGTTGGTTCGACATCAAAGGGATGAATTTCTATACGGAATTCATTCAAAAAATCGTGAAAGATTCCATAGGCTATGAGGTGTTTTTGAAAGATGAAGAGCGCAAAACCTTCAAAGTCTTCGTGTCGCAGAAGGATATTAATGGAAGGATGTTCATCAAATCTGACGATAACATCAAAGACAACGACATAGAAGCCGAATACGTTTATGTGCATTTCTTCTTGAAATATGAAGCCCCGCTGACCGGCGGCAACCTCTATATTCTTGGTGCCTTGACCGATTGGGCGTATTCCAAAGAAGCCAAATTGAGTTATAACTACAATCGCCGCGGATATGAAGCCACACTTTATCTGAAACAAGGCTATTATAACTACCAATATGTGTATCTTGACAACACTTCTCATGCCGGCGACGAAACCTTGGTGGAAGGCATGCACTACGAAACCGACAATGAATACACCATCTATGCTTACACCCGCGAACAAGGGAAGATGTATGATGTGTTGGTAGGGTTGAAGCAGTTTAATACGTTTTCGAAGTAAGAACCAAGATCCAAATACCCTTTACCCTTTACCTTTTACCTTTTACCAAAAACATGCTAATAACCATCCTCGGACCCACTGCCACAGGCAAAACACAATTGGCGGTTGCATTAGCGCACAACATCGGTGGGGAAATCATCAGTGCCGATTCGCGCCAGGTGTATAGAAACATGACTATAGGCACAGGTAAAGATCTTTCAGATTTCACTGAGGAGGGCATCACAATACCCTATCATCTTATTGACATCGCTGAGGCAGGAGAAGAGTACAATTTGTTTCGCTTCACGCAGGATTTCAAAGCGGCGTATCTCGACATTGTTGCGCGAGGCAAGACTCCTATGCTGTGTGGTGGCACGGGTATGTATATCGAAGCGGTATTGCGCAACTATGCCGTACCCGATGTGGGCGTGGATGAAGCGTTTCGCCAAAGCCTTGCCGCCAAGACGGATGAAGAGTTGAAAGAGATGCTGCTGCAATATAAAAGCCTCCACAACGACACCGATACTGAGAACCGCCGTCGTTTAATACGTGCCTTGGAGATTTCTCATTTCTCTGCAGAAAAGAACATTGCCACAGTAAGCTATTTGCCCACACAACAGTATATTTTCGGCATTCAATTGCCGCGCGATGTGGTTCGCGACAGGATAACGCATCGCCTCCACGCCCGCCTTCAAGAAGGAATGATAGCCGAAGTTCAAGCTTTGTTGGATGCAGGCATAAGCCCCTCGCGATTGATACGCTATGGCTTGGAATATAAATTCATCACAGAGTATTTGCTCCACCAATATACTTATGACGAGATGGTTCGCCTGCTCAATATCGCCATACATCAGTTTTCGAAACGCCAAATGACTTGGTTTCGTGGCATGGAACGCCGCAACTTAAAAATCCATTGGATAGACGGTCTCTTGCCTATGGCTGACAAGTTGACCTTGATAGAAAATATTTGTAGAGGTTAAGGCTTACCAACTCATGAAGCCCGTCCGATTCGGATAGCCCGTGTTGATACCCGTTTGATTTCCTCCTTGATAGGGGTTGTTCTGCGATTGATAGAACGGACTATTGTTCCCGTTAGAATAATTGATTTGTGCCCCTATCGTCAAATGCTCCGTAATCTTATAATCCACCGCCACGCTCACACCATAGTTGTCGAAAGAGTTCTTTTTATTTATCAATTCGGTGTTGGTAGGTTTGTTGGTGTCGAAAGTGTTATACACAGCCCCTGAGATGATAAGTCGGTCGTTCACCAGATAGTTTCCTCGTGCAAACAACATTAAGTTGCCGCCATTGCCTCCTAAACCAAAGCCTTGATAATTATTAAACCCACCAAAAGCCTGTTGATAGATGCCACCCACATCCAAACGAAACTTCGGGCTGAACCGATAACTCATGAAAGGTGCCACATACGTATAACTCCCCGAATTATGCTTGGAACCATACACACCAAAGCCCATATCCACCGAAAACCCTATACGTTTGTAGCTCCACAAAGGCGTATTCTTGGTGATGGTTTGATTGGCAATTGTGGTGGTTGAATCGCTCTTATGTATAGCTTGCGCCTGAATGTCGTTTGAAACAAACAAGCAAACGACTGCGGCAACAAGAATATATTTATATGCTTTCATAAGTTTATAATTTAAGTTTCTAAACCTTGAGTCCACTCCGAGAAGTCAACTGGGATAAAACTGTTTAATTTTTTTTATTCAAAAAAATTAAATTATCTGTGAGAATCAATTCTTTAATTTTTTAATTAATCTGTGAATCTGTGGCATTTAATCAAAAGCATACTTTTCAGAGCGGGCTCGAACCTTGTAATACCAAAACAATAATAATAACTGCTTTTCACATTCAATATTTTACACAAAGGTATAAATAAAATTCGGAATCACACGAAATTTCTTTGTCTTTTTGCTTCATACGCCATAATGGCAACCGAATTCGAAACGTTCAGCGAATCAATTTTGCCAAACATCGGTATCTTTATGATGGCATCTGCCGCTTGTAGCCATGCTGCTGTCAACCCTGTGGACTCGGTGCCAAACACCAAAGCGCTCGCCTGTCTAAAATCCGTTTTATGATACAACAAATCCGTTTGCAATGCTGCCGCAAATATCCGTATGTCGTTTTTGCGCAACCAAACTATCGCTTCATCGCTTGAGCAAACTATGATTTGCTTGTTAAACACACAACCGATGCTCGACCGTATCACATTGGGGTTAAAGATATCGGTCTGTGTGTCGCAAACGATCAGCACATCCGCCGCCACCGCATCCATCGTACGCAGCACCGCCCCCAAATTGCCGGGCTTTTCCACACAATCCAACACCAATACCAAAGGATTTCCACCTAACGCAATAGCTTCCAACGCCAAATACTTCGGCTTTGCCAAAGCCAACACCCCCCCCGAATCTTCCCGATATGCCATCTTCCCAAAAACCTCAACTGTCACCGAAATTACTTTCTCAGCTTCTATCTCAGCAACAATCTCCTTGGTCTCATGCCTGTCTTTGACAACATCCGAACAAACAAACAAGGTGTCAATCTCAAAACCCGCACTCACCGCCATGCCAAACTCCTTGATGCCCTCAATAACTATCAACTGCTGTTCTTTGCGGGCACTATACTTCTTTTGCAGTAACACCACATTCTTGATTTTGGCATTTTGCACACTGCTGATATGTTCCGAATAACTTCCCATCTTCTCTCTTTCTATACGCTGAGTTTACTTCGCCTGATTCCGCATCATCCTTTTCTTGCGTCCGCGCTTCACCACGCGAATGATGATAAAAAGCGTAATGCCCATCACAAGCCACAAGGTCCACAAATAAACCATCCCCACCAAAAACTCCAAAAACCCATGCCATCCCCATGCCAATGCCTCTTTCATTTTCCATCCGAACGACTCCGTTTGAACAGGCAACATATCGCTTTGCTCATAAAAAGTCATGTTCACCGTGCTCAAATCCACCTTATTGTTCAAATATTTCAAACGCCCTTCCATAGACTCTATTTCTTCCTGAAGCGTGCGGATATATTGCTGCACATCCAATATCTCGTCTATCGAATTTGCCTTCTTCAAAATAAGTTCATACTGCACCAACGCATCCTTCTTCGATTTCAATCGCGCCGCAACGTCCACAAACTCTTCCGTAACATCATCCGCATTAATCTTTTTATAATCCACAAAAACTGCCTGCTTCAACAAATCATCAATCAAACCGTCAAACTGAGCGGCACCCACCCGAACCACCATCACATTCGTCGTTCTATAAACATCCCCCGTTTGATTTTCTGCCGAAACATACCCCTGATGTTTCTGTATGATACCAAGAATATTCGAGCGTGCCACATCATACTTTTCCACCTTAAAACTTATATCAGCCGTTTTCACTATCTTCTGCGGAATCTTTTCCACATCCACTTGCGCGTTTTTCTCCCCTACGCTCTTCTTCCCCTCCTCTTTAGCCTTTGCATTATCACCGCTCTTATCCGTAGGTGGTGCTGCTTCATCTTTGCTTTCCGAAGCCGTAGCTAACGTCTGCTCCATCATTCTTTCCGCACTCTCTTTCCCCACCACGTTCAATTCCTTAGCTTTTTTACTACCACAACCACTCCATTGCACCCCAAGCAACATCAGCGCAACAAAACTAACACATAACAAAATTTTTGTTTTCATAATTCAAGGTTTTCATTAATACTCTATTTCTTTTTAACGTCTATCTTAGATTCACATTGTGCTGTTTTCCATAAAAAACATTCCTGTTTTTTGTCGAACCTGTTGTGCGAAGTTTGTAACTGTTATGCGAAGTTTGCAACTTCGCATTCTTTAATTTGTAGTTTACAACTACTACATGGTTTATGATTTTACCACAACAAACTTGGCACAACTGGCAAATTAATAAAATGGAAAGTTGTAAACATCCCAAACTATGCTAACCCCAAATCTTTAATGTTTTTGCATCAAACACTCTTACTGGGCAATGAAATTTTTTCTCAATTGTTTTGATATGCTCCAATCCATTTTCGGAAAAAACTCCTATATAAAGGCTATTTAACATATTCCAATTCATATTTTTATCCTGTCTCTTTTTACACGCTTTGTTGATAGCAGCAATTATATGTTCATCATATTCACCAAAACCAAAACCAAATACTATCAATGAACCATTTATTTTTGATAAGGTCTCATAGCAATAAGAAAGATATTTGTTATGAACAATATGAATCAATTTCTCATTTCCGTTGCCTGCGGTTACGAATATAGGATAATTTTTTTTCTCCATTCTTTCTTTAATGTTTTGGAGGAGTAAGTGTTCTCCACCACTGTATTCTTCTTTAATAATTTCAATACCTTCATCAAATAATTGTAATGCTCCATGCAAATAATGAATAGTCTGCTTTTCTTTATATTTTCCCCAACGTAATTCTGAATATTGTCTATCTTCTGATGCAATCCATTCTTCTTTTTCTTCTACATCTCTACCAAATCCATCCATCGCATTTTCTATTTCATTACGCATTAGTACCCAATAAAGAAGTAAATCGTAATTGGTAGTAAAAATGTGTCCCTTGTTTGAAAGAAACACATTTAAAAATTCTGCACAGGCTTTACTTGCTTCGTCTGGAATTGCAAATACATGCTCGGGATGTAAATCCTTAATCGCGTCAATTAAACTTTCTTTGAGAATAGTTGTTGCCTGTCTTATGTTATTTACCACTGTTTTATCAGCTCCAAAAACCTCTGCTATTTGAGCAACATTTTCTAACTGTTGCATCATCAATTCAAAGTTGCTTGTTTTAACAATGTGAAAAAGTTTTTGCAAAACTTCATTTTCTGATTTGTCAAGAAATTGACTTAAAGCATTGTAGGAAAATATATTTGAATCATATGACATGCTAAATCCATTTCCAAGAAGCAAATGTTTTTGCCTTTCTTTTAAATGGTTAATAACATCATCGTATGATTGTAATTCATCGTAGGAGGGTAATTCTTGTTTCATAATTCAATAAATATTTTATTCAAATAAAGTAGGAGGATTCAGTACCGTAAGTAATTCTTCAAATGTATCAGGATGTAATTGTTCAAATTCTTTTTGTGGTACTTTTATGTATTTCCAAGCTGTTTTCGTTAGTTCAGAGGCGGATTTGCACCAATTGATGGCTGCATTATCTTTTAAAATTACTTCAACATCTTCCCTACCTTTGGTTTCTATTATCCAATTGGTATTGCCTTCAGCAATGGCGATAAAATCTGGAAAGTAATTTCTTATATTGGCAATAGTGTCGGTATATTGAATACAGAAACCAAATTGTTCAGGTAATTTGGTAAACGCTTTTATATCTATTGATTTTTCGAGGAACTTTGCAAAGTTATATTCAAAATCATTATCGCATGGCGTATAATTGAATACTGATTTTTTAGCTTCTAATACTTTTTTAGAAGTAGGGAAAGGAGTGGTTGTAGAAAGCAAACGATTGGCAGAAAGCAATTGAGGTTCTTTTTCTTCAATGACTATTTCACGTAAGGCTTTTTCAAATTCTTTAATTACTACATAGCCTGCTATATTGCTGCTAATCGCAAGAATTACATTTTTATCATTAAGGTCAACAGTTTGACCAAAGGCTTTACGTTCAAAAAATTCAGATACTTTGGGTGCCAGAACTGCAAATTGAGAAGGCAATTTGATGTTTTGGGTTATTCTTCTGGCATAAAATCCTATGACTTCTTGTGCAGTTTGAGCGTTAGGTATTGAATATTCTCTTTCCAACAATTTTTCATCTGTAAGAATATCTCTACCTTCATAAATAAATGTTTTAACATCTTCAATTTCTTTTCCTTTCAGAGGAAGTACATTAATATTAAACTTCATTACATCAATTGCACCAATTTCTTCTGCCAAAGACCTCTTTCTTGTAAGCATAGGCGAAATATCAGGAATACCAATATCAAACTCCATTTTATCTTCCATGGGTTGAACGGTTAATATCTTTAATTTGTCTTTGCCTATTTGGAAAGTGTCAAACTTTAAATCTTCTAATCTTTCTAAATCTTCCACAAATTCCATGAAGGCTTTGTTTCCGATAATATCAACCCGCTCTGTATAGCCACCTACATTATTGCGAAACATTAATCGCAACCCTCGCCCAATTGTTTGTTCAGGAAGAATATTAGCCTTGGCTGAATACGGTCTTAATCCCACTACTACCGTTACATTTTGTACATCCCAGCCTTCTCGCAACATTAAAACAGAAATAATTGCATTTACAGGACTTATATCATGATCAACATCTCGGGCAGCTTTGCGGGCAACATCCAAATCTTTTTTTGAAACATCACCCGATTTATCAGTGTGTATGACCAGGGTTTTATCTCCTGCAAATTCTTTAGGGTACTTTGTACGCAACCAATCGCCAATATCGTCTGCTTCATCTGTGTTATTCATCATCACAAACAAAATTGGTTTTTTATGCAATGCTTCAAGTTGTTCAGTATATTCTCTCCATCGTTCAACTCCGGCTGTTAAAAACCCAGTATATCGAACACTCGCAATATCTGATTTAGCTTCTTCCAATTGGGCTATGCCCTTCATGGGTCGTTTAACTATTTGGTCAAGTATCGCTTGTTTTAATGGATAATCAAATACAGTCCAAGCAAACAAACTTCCTTTACTATAACGAGGCGTGGCAGAGAAATCAAGTTGAGCCGAAAGTGGCTTTCTTTGATGTAATTTACGTATGAATTTATTCCATTCGCTTTCTTCATCATGGGTGTGATGAGCCTCATCATTTAAAACCATGAGTAACCCATCCCGCTTGGCAATGCGATCATCAAAATCGGAAATTTCAGTTTTGGTAGCAGGAGGTTGAGAACCTAACATAGCTGTCATTATATCTGTTTCTGCGTTATCAGATTTGTTGGCTCTTTCATAAAATTGTTGAATATTCGAAAGATATAATGAACCTTGACTATTTGTTCTTTCCGTATCGCCTCGCATATAATATTCCATCTCCCACCACCATTGAAAATGTTTTGGTATCAATGGGTCTGTGCGAAATATTTTTCCGCTTTCAAAATCACTTCGCAAGCGGTCATATACAATAACATTTGGCGCAAGCACTAAAAAGTTCTTGGCAAAAATGGTGTCATCTTCTCTCACAGCATTAGAAAATTGCCATACTACAGCCATCGCCATCACTTTAGTTTTACCACTTCCGGTAGCCATCTTCACACAATACCTTGCAAACTCATCATAAGGAGGCAGTCTTAAATCTTTTGTTGTAAAAGCAAAACTTTCCAACAAATCTTTTCTATTGCGAATTTTCTTTACCTCAAAAATATAAATCAAAGTTTCTATGGCTTCCCGTTGGGCTAAGTGATATCGAAAGATATGCCCATTATGCAAAACATGATCAGTATTAAACCAAAAATTCAGCAACTCTCTTGTGGTTTCGGTGATACCTTTATATTTATCTGCTCGCCATGCTTTCACAGCTTCTCTAATGGCAGGCACACAGGCTGCCGTACTTAGTTGCTCCTGAATATTAAAGAGGTCTTTTTGGGAGGAGTCTTTTTTTTGTTTTGCCATTTATCAGATTATATTAAAGTGTTTACATAGTTCTATTGCAAAAGCCGAATATTCTTCATCTTTATTACAACACCTTTTAATTTCAATAAGTGCTTCATGGTCCCCTTTACTTGCTTTAATTGCTGCAAAAACCATCATTTTTACAACACTACTTCTATGACGTACTAAATCTGGACGATTGAGTCCTAATAAAGATTTAGTTGTTAACCCCCTGAGATTTTTTTCAATAATATTAGCTGTTCCTGTTTTTACATCAAATTCAAAACTTAGAAAATCTCTTGGATCTTCAAGAGTTGGATTAATAATAGGTCCATTTTGATGTGCTAATGGAAAGTGGTCTCCTTTATATTGAGAACCATTACATATAGCACACCCTAAAAGCAAATTTTCCCAATTAAAACATTCATTTGGATATGAAGCTTTCGGTTTGTAATGCTCAATATGACCATAATCTATATGAATAACATGACTTTCACAGTAAGCACATTTCCCTGAAAACATATTTTTTAAAGCAGCTTTGATTAGATAATGATTGTATTTTTTTTCTGCTTGTTTTTTGTTTTCTTTATTTAGTGCATTCGGATTTACATTGTATGCATTAATTGCATTTGTATATTCAGCTTGCCAAGTATGAGCGTTTCGGTTTAAAATGGTTGGAACAAGAGTACGATTCACATATATCATTTCCAATTCTTTTTTATATATTCAGTCAACCTCTTTTCAGTTTCAGATTCTTCGGTTTTATATCCCAATGCTTCTTCTACAAATGGAATTGTCAGTTGAAGCTCTTCTTTTTCTTTTGCTGTAAGCTCTTGCTTTTTATTCAGCGTATAAAAACGATCAATTTTCTTTTGTGTTTCTGGCGAAAATGGAGATACTAAACCAAAAGCTTCGCTTTGTAAAATATCATCAACGCTTTTTGCATAAATATTTTTAATTTGATCAACTTTTGTTACTTTGTTTTCTCTATAAAAACGATAGGTAATTGCATCTTCACCTGCGCCTGCTGCAACAAGTGGACTGTGGGTTGCCATTATAAATTGGATTCCAGGAAAAGTTTCTCTGAGCAAACCTGCAATAGTTCGCTGCCATACCGGATGTAAGTGAATATCTAATTCATCAATTAAAACTACACCTTCCTCCGTTAAAGGATCTTCGCTATCAGGAAAAGCTTCTATTAATCTCCATGTCAAATCACCGGTTAAAGCAAGAACACTACGAAATCCATCTGAAAGAGCTACAGTAGAAACTTTATCACCGAATACTTTAAACCATATTCTACCATTTGAATCTATCGAATCAAATTCATTTCCTTCCGGCAATAGTTTGTTAAAGGCTTTAATTCCCCAATTTTTCTGTTTTTCAGCATTTTTATCTTTCGATTTGGAAATTCTATAATCTAAATAGACCATCCAAGTTTCAAAGGCTTCCAATGCTTCATCTTCTCTAAACTGAGAAAAGAAATTAGTGTAACGTAAAGGTGTGTGCAAAGAAGGAACAAGAATTCTATTAGAGCGGGTTAATCTTCTAAATGCACCATAACCAGCTCCGAACCATCCTTTTCCTTTAGGCAATAAAGCATTTTGTCTTAACCATGACAAAATCCTATCACTGTTTTCAACTATAACAGGTTCACTGTACTGTTTACTTCTTATTTGGAGTTTTTCATTTCCGGTAATAAAGAAAGTATAACCAAATGAACGTCTCTCCTTTTTTTCACCAAATTGATTCGGATCATTTTCACCTTGATGAATTTTAATTGAAATTTTCCCAACTGAATTTTCATTATGAAGCCAACCGTCAGGGCGCGATAGTAATTGTTTTGCTCCTTCTGGTCCAGCAAGCAAGAGAGCAATTGCTTGTAGCATTGTACTTTTACCAGTCCCATTTTCCCCCAAAAAAGTAATCCAAGGGTAAGGTGACTTTGAACTGCCAAAACGAATATATTGCTTTTCAAAGCATTTAATATTCTCTAATGTTATTTCTTCTATCCACATAATATTTGTTTTTTTGCAAATTTAATTAATTTCTATTAATATTACCTTTGTTGTATCATTTCCCAATATATCTATCACCTTCACCAACACAGTGTATTTTCCTGCAGTTTCATATACATTTACGGCGGTGAATTCAATTTTTGGATTTTGTTTTGTTCTATAGCTTTGCCACTCATTATGAAAAGTATCGTCCTTATAGTTCCAATCAATTGCCCAATAATCTACCCATTGACTCCAATGGGTTATTTTCTCTTGCACATCTTGAGGCACATCATCAGGGGGAATAATAAAATTTTCGAGTGTAATGCTTGCTTTGCGTTTTACAACTGTTGATTGAATGCCAAGCGAAGCCAATTCATAAAATTTTATATCACCTTGTTCAACCGCTTTCTTCTCTAACACTTCTCGGGGTATCTTTTTGAAAGATACATTCACTTTATTTTCAGCAGCAAATTGCTTGGCTGTTTCATTGATATCAAATGCAAAATCCCATCCCAAAAAATCAATGCCATTTACCTGTGCCGATTTTTCTTTGCCCACCAATTGCCAAAATTCTTTTATACTTGCTTTGATGTCATCAATTGTTACAGGCGCATCTACAATTCCTACATGTATCATTCTGCCTGCCTTGGCTCCATGCAGCCAAATGTAGCCATCCAAGGGTTTTGCATGATATAATTCAATGATAAAATGTTTATAGGTTCTTTCTTGTATCAATCTATCTTCTGGATTTTCAAACTCAGCATTCATCCATTGTTGTCGCTCATATTTACCGAGGTTTTGAACAATGAAAGGTTTAATATTTTCTATTCCTAAAAATCTTTTTCGTGCAGTATGAATAGCAAACCTTCCCAAGTCACAAGTAATCCATTTGCGATTTAGTTTTTCTGCCGTGGCTGCTGTTGTTCCGCTACCGCAAAAACAATCAAGAATTAAATCTCCCTCGTTACTGCTTGCGTTGATTATTCTATCTAAAAGAGCTTCTGGTTTTTGAGTTGAATACTCCACTCTTTCAAGAGCGACTTGATTTACAGGATTAATATCTGTCCATATATCACCGACTCTTGTTCCTTCTCCTTCATCGAAATATCTTTTAACATATGGCAATCCACCTTTTGAAAAAATAATCATGCCATTCTTCATTCCCTCATCAATCCTATCTTGTGACCAAATCCAATGTTTACCACCTGGGGGTTTTAATATTTTGTCTCCAAATTTTCTTGCAGGCCCATCTCCAGATTGTGTGAAATTATCTAAATTATATCTTCTTCCTGTTTCTTCTTCAACATTTCGATAATGTGTAATTAATAGTTTTGAATCTTTTTCTACATATTGCGGATTGAAAATAATATTTGCTTGCTTAGAATAACAATAAATCAAATCATGCATATTTGAAAAATGCTTGCTTTGTGATTTAACTGAACGTAGTTTTTGCCAAATAATTTCCGCACGGTAATTTTCATAACCAAATATTTCATCCAATATTGTTTTTGCATATTGCCCAACATGCCAGTCCAAATGGACATAAATGGTTCCATCTTCAGCCAATAATTCTTTCAATAATAATGTAGTTTCATAAAACCATTGCATATAACTGTCCAACCCTTTGCCCCAAGTATCACGATAGGCTTTTTGTTCAATAATATTAGGCTGTTTTATAAATTGCGTAGCTTCATCTTCTTCCGTATCCGGGTTGTCTGCAATGGTTGCAGTAAATGAAAAATCAGAGCCTACATTAAAAGGAGGGTCAATATAAATAAGATTTATTTTCCCGGCAAACTCAGGCAATAAAGACGGCAACACATATTTTTTATCCCCCCAAATCAACCTGTTGCGCCACTCTTCACCATATTGAGCTGTAGGTTCTGATGCAAAAAAATCTAAAGTCTTTTGCCTTTGCTGCGAACTTTCATTTACAGTTTCAATGGTTTGAAAAGGCAAAGCAATTCGTATGGGTGTTGCTTTCTTTCCGTCTTTATATTTTCCTTCCCAAATTAGTTCTGTCATACTGTATCTGTATTGATGTTGATAAAAATGTTTTTAGTTCTTTTTTATTAAGTTTGCATCTTCGCTTTAGTTGTGCTTTTGGTTTTACCGTATATCTTATTTTTCTACAAAGATAAACATTTTTCTTCATCCATTAATAAAAAATCCATTCGGCAGTCAAATCCCAGATTTCTCAACCAAAAAAAAGAGCCTGAACAACCAAGTCCAAGCTCCTCAAAATTTTTCATTTTTATCTTTTCATTCCAAAAAAACCTAATAGTCTAAAAGTCTAAAGCCTAAACCCCGTTCGGCTTAGTCTGCGCCTAAGTAGTTCATATTTTTATAGGTTCCACCTATTCACTTTCCACTACCCCCTGAATAGGATAAGTCTTTCCCTTGAAGTACTTTTCAATGATAATTTGTGCCTTATCATGCAAAAAATCCATTTTCTTTTCATTTGGAAAGTCTTTTATTTCTTCATACAAGAGTTCTTTTGCTTCCCAAATTTCCTCTTGCGATTTTGATGTTTTAGTTTCCATAGTCAATTAATTCTAAGGGTGTGATTATTCTTAATTCATTGAAATATAAGTTTTGATAATTTACTGCCTTAATTTTATATTCTTTATTGATGTTTGCTAAATGTTTAAATTTTCTGTTGTGCGAAGTTTGCAACTTCGCACCGTTCTATTATAGCCCCTTTCTTCAAGGGATTGGGGTTTCTAATTTTTCATTTTTCATACTGTTGTGCGAAGTTTGTAACTTCGCACTTCCTTGTTATAGTCCCGTCTGCAAAGTCGGGGTTCCTAATTCCTGCCTGCGTGACGCAGTCAGGCAGGTTTCATTTTTAGTTTTTCATTTTTAGTTTTTCATTCAAAAAACCCCTAAGTTAAAGTAATCATCAACTTCAAACTATTTACCTTACTCCGCTCTATCACAATGTGCCCCGTATAAACCGTCTTATCTCCCAACACACCCGTCAAAACATCCTCCCCGCTCCGTATCTTTGCTATCACTGCCTTACCCATATAATCCGTTGTTGCTGACTTATTCCCTTTAGTCAACGTAAACACTATGCCTTCTATCGGAGCGCTCGTG
>CAIWVT010000460.1 GCA_903916135.1 uncultured bacterium | reverse complement strand
TGGCTTGCGGAGGCGGCTGCGGCTCCATCGCAAAAAATAAAAACAACACGATTTGTTCTGCGGATTGTCGCCCCGTTACCAATTTGCTCGAACTCGGATTCGCTTCCTATTTCCCCTAAATCAATATCTTAAAAAATTTATCCCCAACCTCATTTCACAATAACACCTTTTTTTACCTTAATTCTAAATCTATCATGAAAGAAATATCTGCCTCCGATTTTCAAGTGGAAGTGCTCGATGCCGATCGCGTCGTGCTCGATTTTTATTCCACAGAATGTCCTCCTTGTGAAGCCGTTGCGCCTAAGTTTGAGGGTTTAGCCAATCTCTATGGCAACGACATCAAATTCCTAAAAATCTTCCGTCAGGAAAACCGCCAATTAGCCGAAAGTCTTGGCGTGAAATCATCGCCCACCCTCCTTTTTTTCGAAAAAGGCGTTCCCTTACCCCAAACACTTTCGGGCGGCATCAAACGCAGCGACATTATTCACCAACTCGACAGCATGTTGCCCGAAGCGCGTGTGCGCGAAATCAAATCGCAGATAACTCCAAGCGTTTCTGAGTATGATGTGATGATTCTTGGCGCAGGTCCCGGCGGGCTCACGGCAGGTTTATACCTCTGCCAAGCCAAAATCAACACCGTTTTGATAGATATTGCCTTGCCCAGCGGTCAGGTTTCTACCACGCATGAGGTTTCTAACTACCCGGGTTTCATCGAACCGCAACCCGGTTATATGTTGTCGCACAACATGTCGGAGCAAACCAAACTCTGCGGCACGGTGTATAAAGTCGCTGTGGATGTCTCCCAAGTGGATCTCGAGAAAAAAGAAGTCGTTATTGATGAATTCGAAACCATCAAAGCAAAAAAAATCATCATTGCCACGGGCACTTCGCCCAATCTGATGGGCATCCCGGGCGAAAAAGAGTTGAAGGGAAAAGGCATCTCTTACTGCGCCACCTGTGACGCTAAATATTATGGCGACAAAGAAGTGGTGGTGATTGGTGGTGGCAATTCCGCCGTTGAAGAAGCCGATTTCATCAGCAAATTCGCTTCCAAAATCACTATGGTGCATCAATTTGCCTCCTTCACGGCAAACAAACAGGCACAAGAGAAACTCCTCGCCAACAAAAAGGTGAAAACCCTCTTCGAACACGAACCCCGTGGTTTCGAGCGCGTGGGCGACAAAATCGTCACCACCGTAGAAAATCTCAACACCAAAACCACTTCCACCATCACCTCCGACGGCGTTTTTGTTTTCATTGGCATGAAACCCAACATCGATTTGTTTGCCGACAAACTGAAACTCGACACATGGGGCTACATCAAAACCGACGAAGATATGCGCACGAGCATCTACGATGTGTATGCCGTGGGCGATGTTATCAGCAAAAAATACAGACAAATCACCACCGCCGTTGCCGACGGAACTATTGCGGCAATAGCCATAGCAAAAGAATTAGACTAACCAACAAATAATGGGAGTTCTATAAATTGCTTTTTCATCGTTAGACTTCAATTTTTAAATGCTCATTTACCTAAGTAAACTCCGCTTTTAAAAACCTTGTCCGCCTCGAAAAATCTAATTTATAGTACTCCCTCTAAAACCAAAAATATGAAAAACAATCCGCTTATCATCGAACACGCGAGTCCTTTCGATGTTGAAACCACCGTGGCGAAGCTTATCGCAGCCGCCACAGCTCAAAATTGGCAAAATCCTGCCGTTCACAATTTGCAACAATCCTTGGCAAACGCAGGCAAAGCGGTGCGCCCCGTGCAAGTTATCGAAATTTGCAAACCCGAATATTCAGGCGCCATGCTCGAAAAAAATCACGAACGCATCGTTTCCGTGATGATGCCCTGCCGTATCTCGGTATATCAAAAAGAAGACGGCAAAGCTTATATCGCCCTGCTCAACATGGAAGCGATGGCAAGCGAAATGCCCGCCACCGCCGTGGATGCCATACGCGCAGCTAATAACGAATCCTTCGCCATCGTCAAATCCGTAGTCGAAGGACAATAAGCTTCAACACTAAAAAAATCTACCATTTTTATTCTTGCACAGAGAAAATCTTTCATGGATTCTCTCTGTGCATCTCTATGTCTCCCTCTGTGTATCTCTGTGTAACTGAAATAAAATCCCAAAATCCTCTGTCCATCTCTCTATAACTAAAAAAAATCTCCAAAAATTTTCATCCATTTGAATAGATTTTTGTAATTTTACAAAAAATTTCCGATGAAGACCATTCCCGAAACCGATGCAGATTTCCTCTGCGACATCCAAGCTCCCTGTTTTCAGCTTCTCACGCCTGATGAAGTGCAGCTCATCCGTGCTTCCAAGACGCAAGTGCTGTTTCGCAAAGGCGAAAACCTGACCAAACAAGGCACCTTTGCCACTTATATCATGTTCATCATGAGTGGCTTCGTGAAACAATACGTGGAAGGCGATGGCGTTCATAACTATAACCTGCGCATTTCGCAAGCAGGCGAATTTTTGGGCATTTCCTCCGTTTTCACTGAAGATACTTTTTCTTATTCTACGATTGCGCTTGCCGAAACCCGAGTATTTCTTATCGAAAAAATCGCTATTGCTAAGGTAGCCCGCCAAAACGGCTCCTTCGCTTTCAATATCATCAAACGCCATTGCGAACAATCTGCCACGCTTTACGATGCTGTCCGCAACTTGATGTATAAACAGATGAACGGACGCATCGCCGACGCCTTACTCTACCTCAGCTCCGACCAATTTGCCGCTTTAGACATTTTCAACCATCTCTCACGCAAAGACATTGCCGATTTCGCAGGACTATCCACCGAAACCGCTGTCAAACTTCTTAAATCTTTTGAAAAAGATGGAATCATCGCTCTCAACGAAAAAAATATCGTTATCCTCAATCGGGCGGCGCTTCAAAAAATAAGTCAAACGGGATAAATACCCGCCTGTTTCAAAATCACAATATCAACAATAAAACCAACCATTAATTATACAATACATCCCTTTTCTTTATTTCTAATCAATCATTCTTATGACCAATCATTTCGACACTGCAGCCCAAGACTGGGACAAAAATCAGCTTCACATCCTACGTACTGAAGCTATCGCCCAACTTCTTCTTCAAAAAATTAAATTAAATAATACGATGCGTGGCTTGGAATTCGGTTCAGGAACTGGTTTGTTGAGTTTTGCGCTGCAAGCTCATTTGGCTGACATAACGCTCATGGATTCATCCGTCGAGATGACGAATACCACTATTGTTAAAGTGGAAAATGCTCAACTTACGCATCTTCATCCTATCTTTTTTAACTTAGAACAAGAAGATTATCAAGATGCTACCTTCGATATTATCTTTTCGCAGATGGCACTGCATCATGTGGGTGACATTGATAAAATTATTAAAAAATTTGCTGCATTGCTCCCCAAAGGAGGTCATCTTGCTATCGCTGACCTTTATAAAGAAGACGGAACCTTTCACGATATGGAATTCCACGGTCATTTTGGTTTCCATCCTGATGAACTTGCTGCCATATTGCATAAACATAATTTCACTCATGTGAGCCATTCCGAATGTTTCGTCATCGAAAAAAATACGCCTGACGGATTGAAATCCTATGCGGTATTTCTGATGACGGCTTCTAAATAGAAATTATACCAAATGGAGTTTGGATTAAAATATAGAAAGTAATGGTATTAATTCAATCCCTACTCAACGGGATACTCAAAATAGTAGTGAATAGCGCATAACGATTGCTTGGGATGCAAGTTTATGAACCTTCCACCTTGCTTATTATCAACTATTTTCTTGCAATGAGTCTATCCAAACTAAACTTGCCCGAGCCTTTTGCAAAGATAAATAAGAACAGAAAACAATAGATAAACGCCAGTTCGCCATTGTTGAGCAAGGGCAGTAAGGCATGGGTGCCGTGTGCCATCCAATAGGCAACTGCCATTAGTCCGCAGCTCAGAAACGCTGCCCAACGGGTGAATAGCCCCAACATGATTAGCAGCCCTCCGAAAAACTCGATAGTGCCTCCAATATACATGATGAAAAACGGCATCTCCATGTGTGAAGGCGGAAAATCGAACAGCTTTTGCGAACCATGCCACAGAAACAAAAAACCAGCTACGACGCGCAGTATGGTGTAAGCGTGTGGCTCAAACTTTGAAATTAAATTGTTCATTTGTGTTGAATTAAAAATTAATAATGAAAAATGAAAAGCGAGGGATATTGTTGTAATTATTGATTCCCAATTAAATAACGTCAGTACGGAAGCTTTAGTATTTGAATGATGATTCTGCTCCGAATTGTCCAATGGAACATTATATTTCGGAATCAACAAAATTAAATTCGGAACTCTGAACTAGGAACTCTGAACTTGGAACTCCGAACTCCGAACTAATACAGCCTCTCCCCCATCGCCATTTTCAGTTTATAAATGTTGGTGATATATTCAATGCGGGCTTTAAAGAGCAATAGGCTGCTTTCGGAAATGGTGGTGGCGGCATCCAAAATGTCCATATTGGTGATAGAGCCTGCCTTATAGTTGGCTTGTGCCAAGCGATATGCTTCTTCCGATTGATTCATTTGCAGGGTGTAGTGTGCAATTTTGCGCAGCGATGCTTTGATGTTTTCTTGATTTTGTGCCAGCTCGTTTGCTATGGTACGTTTGGCTAACTCGGTGTCGTAGTCGGTGATAGCGATTGTTGATTTGGCTTGCAGTTTGGTGTATTTGGAGCGTAGCCCATCGAAAATAGGCACTTTCAGCCCTATGCTTGCCACGAAATTGGCTTTGGGCAGGTTGAGGTCGGGTATGTATCCGTTTTTGGCTCCGCCAGATAGTTGCAGGTTGAGCGTGGGGTTGTTCTGCAGCTTCACCATCTTATATTTCAAAGCTGCCATGGTGGTTTTTTGTTGGGCAAGTTTCATCTCGTCGCGATGGCTGAAAGCAAACGTCAGCATAGAGTCGGCAGGCATAGCAGGCAGCGTGGCATCCAAAGTTTGTTTCACGGCGAAGGCGGTTTGGGCATCTTGTCCCATCAAAGAATTCAAGTCCGAGAGTTGATTTGTCAAGGCGGTGTGCAGGTCAATGCCGATGCTTTCCACGTTCGAGATTTTCACTTGCGTGGAAAGTATCTCGTATTGAATGGCAGTGCCCGACTCTTGTTTCTTTTGCACGAATTGCAGATGCTCGTTCAGCGTTTTCTGTTGATCGAGATTGATGAGGATGGCTTTTTGCAGATATACAATAGCATAATAGTTGAGCGTGGCGGCATAAGCAAGCTTCTGTTTCACCTGTTCGAGGGTCTCCTGATTCAGGTTTTTGACTTCCTTTGCCATGGCGATATTCTTGCTGGTGCGCCCAAAGTCGTAGATAGATTCATACGCATTGACGCTGGCATTATAGTTATCGGCAGGAAAAAGCTGAAAGGTTCCAAAGCCTGGAAAAGTAAGCTCTTGCACGGGACCAAGGCGGGCGTAAGAAGCAGTGCCATCAATGGTGGGCAGATAGGCAGATTTAGCCAAGCCGATGCCTGCGTCAGCAGCGTTTATGTTTTCGGCTGCACTTTTGACTGAAGGATGGTTTTGCATCACTTTACTGATGATGGTGGTCAAGGTGATTGAATCCCCAGCGGGTTGACCATGAGCGATTACGCCGCTTGTTATGATGATTATCGAAATGAAAACGATTTTTAATGATGCTTTTATGGTATTCATAAATTAGGTATTTTTGATGGTTTGTTTTTTCTTTCCGCGCAACAGCAGCACAGGCAATCCACCGATAACGGTGATGAAAGCCGCGATGAGAAAATCGTCGTCTATGCCTTCGATATAGGCTTGTTTGACTACATTCGACACTATGGCTGCCTGCCCTTGCTTCACAGCATTTGCATAAGAACTGCCCGCATTGTGCATCAATTGTGAAGTAAGATTTTTCGACACATTGACATATACTTGCGACTTCGGCTGAATGGATTGCGAATACATTTGAGAATGATAACTTACGCGGGAAGTTAAGAGCGTGGCAAGCAGCGCCACCCCCAAACTGCCACCCAATTGGCGCACAGTGTTGGAGACGCCCGAAGCCTGCGCCATTTTCTCGCGTGGAATGGATAGCAACGCCACCGTGCTCAAAGGTGTGAACACCAATCCTAAGGCAAAACCGCGCACATATAGTGATAGCATAATATAACTCCTTTCGGTGAGAAACGACAAGAATGAATTCATGTAAAAGCTCAAGGCGAGCAACACCACACCAATGATTATGGGCAGTTTCGCGCTAAATTTGTCGGATACTCTGCCGGATAAAGGCGAAATTATTCCTTGTATGATGCCAACGGGCAGAAACACCGAGCCTGCCTGAACCGCAGTGTAGCCTAAAGAGTTCTGCATATAGATAGGCAAGAGGAAGGTGCTTCCGAACATGCCCATACTAAAAATCATCAAGGTTAAGGTGCTCAGTCCGAAGTTGCGGTCTTTCAGCAGGCGCAAATCTATCATAGGCTCTTTCACAGTGAGTTCTTGGGTGATGAATACTGCTAACGCGATGATTGCCACAGCAAAACATATCAATATATACGGTGCCGACCAGCCTGAAGAGTTGGTGGCGGCGTTTCCCTCGCTCAAAGCATAAAGTGTTAATGGCAGAAAGGTGGCAACGGAGATAAATCCGATGAGGTCGAAGCTACGCAATTTTAGGTTCTTGTATTCCCTTTGAATGACGATGGTGGCTAATATGGCGAAGATTCCCACGGGGATGTTGACGTCGAAGATGAGTTGCCAGTTGAAGTTGTCAATCAGATAACCGCCAATCAACGGACCAAACGACACGGATGCGGCGGCAGAAATAGCCCAAAATCCGATGGCGATGCCACGTTGATGCGGCGGAAACTCGCGGGTGATGATTGCCATGCCTAAAGGCTGAATGATGCCGGCTCCCAAGCCTTGTATGACGCGCGAAATGATTAACATATTCACATCGTTCGAAATGCCACACAAGAACGACCCAAAGGTAAACAACACCAGACCGTTGATGTACATCCGTTTGTAACCAAATTTATCGGCAAACCAACCCGAAGTGGGCAGCATCACAGCCATAGAGAGCATATATGCCGTGATGACCCATTCAATTTTATCCAAGCCAACGCCAAAGGACGCCATGATTTTTGGCAAGCCCACATTGACGATAGTGGCATCCAACACCGCCATAAACGTACCTAACATCACCGTGGCAAGCAACCACCATTTGTAGTTGATGCTTTGCGGATGAAATCCCGAATCGCGATTTCTAACAAAACGACGTATGCGATGCGAAGGAGTGATTCCTTTGGTTGCCATGCTATTCTTTGATGATTTTCACCACTGCCGACATTCCGGCAAGAAGCTTATACCCACCTACTTTATCTCCTTTATCTGTGGCATCTATCGAAATCTTTATGGGAATGCGCTGCGTTACTTTAGTGAAATTCCCCGAAGCATTGTTAGGCGGAATGAGCGAAAACTGCGAGGCGGTGTTTGAGCCTGTGCTAAAAATCTTCCCACTAAAGTTCACTCCTTCAAAAGCATCTATCTTAAACAACGCCTTCTGACCTATATGTATCTGAGCAATCTTAGTTTCTTCCAAATACACTATCACCCAATAGTTCTCATTATTAGTAATCGTAAAGATACTTTGCCCCACAGACGTTATATCGCCCGGCACCAGCCAACGTTTGGCGATGATGCCATTCATTGGTGCATACAATTTCGTGTTTTTAAGTTGCGTTTCAATCAAATTAACTTGCGCTTCCGCTGATTTGATAGCCGATGCCGAACTTTCAATCTTAGCTTTACTCACATTCAGAGATGATTCCGCAGCATTGAACTGTGCTTGGGCAGCTTCCAATGCCTTGCTCAGATGGTCGTAGTTTTCTTTGGTGATGATATTATCTTTAAACTGAATTTTCGCACGGTTGAAGTCTTCGGTAGCCCTATCCACATTCACTTGCAGCACTTTTAGACTCTCCTGATCATATTTATAACTCGCTTCCGTCTGCGCTTTCGTAGTGATAGTTTGATTCATAACCGCCACAGCTTGGTCGCGCTGGGCAAGTAAATCAGTCGTATCCAAAATCGCCAATAACATACCTTTCTTCACCGAATCGCCTTCCACAACATATTCCGCTGCAACCCGTCCCATAATTTTAGCACTAACCGACACACTTTCCGAATCAATATACGCATCGTCGGTAGCGATATATTTAATGTACTCCTTATACCAAAGAAATCCAATGACTAAAACCGTGATGAACACAATTATCAAAGGGATATACACTTTGCCTTTTTTCTTTTTCGATTCTCTTGCAATTTGTTGATCTTCCATTAGGTGGTTTTTTTCTACTATTAGTTTATATTTCGTTTAATTCTATTGGTGGTAGTTTCGCAAGCACATCACTCACGTTTTGCAACGAAACCGAAAACAAATTTAGTTCCGCTTCCGTGAGCGACATCAGGCGTTTTATGGTTTGATTGAGGTATTTTTCCTGATGCTTGTCTATAAATTTCATGCCTTTGGCAGATAACTTAACCATCACGATGCGCCTATCTTGCTTGTCTGATAGTCGCAGTACTAAACCTTTTTCAATAAGTTTATTGATCAAAGCTGTTACGTTTGGTTTCGATATCAACAGGATTTTTCCCAAATCAGACATCGAAAGTGCATCGTGCTTTTTCAGGTAGAGCATCGCATAATATGCACCCGGAGTAATGTCCGAATTCATCGGAACAGGTTTTCCCAATGTTTTGTAGAGCAAAGGCTTTATTGAGATGATGTTTTCGGCAAGTGCGGTGAGTTGGTTGGCGTCCATAACTAGGTTCTTTTTTTTAATAGTTACAAAAGTAGAACTATTCTACGACATAACAATATTATTTTTGAATTATTTTACTTATTAGGTAACTAACTTACTTGAAACCAATAGCAAACAAATAAACTCAACTGTGGAGTTTGCTACACGATAAAAGTCCGAATCATGCACCCATAATGACTCTATTTGAATCCTGAATATATATCAACTTACATTGTTGTCCTAAGAAAATAATTTTTATCCATTTCAATTCCTTATTGGGATTATGTTTCATACCGATACGGTATCTGTAATAGTCCAACCCCGACACTTCATGTCGGGACAGGAAAATTG
>CAIWVT010000459.1 GCA_903916135.1 uncultured bacterium | reverse complement strand
TTTATTTTGCAAAGATAAAATAAAATAGTCTTGTAGCGTTAATTTATATCAATTTTGTGCTTGAAACTTGAAAATATACTTCTTATAAAATTCTCGGCTGTACGAAATTTGCAACTTTGCACGTCCCTAATATCTCCTTTTTTCCAAAGAGTTGGGCTAAAATTTTTCATTTTCCATTTTTCATTAAACCTTTTTTCATAATCCTGAAAAAGCAAAGTGAATCACTATTTCCATTTTGCATGCTCCGATTTCGGAATTGTACGCTTGCAAAATGGAATTGTACGCTTGCAAAATGGAATTGTACGCTTGCAATTCGGCATTGTACGCTTGCAATTCGGCATTGTATGTTTGCAATGCGGCATTGTACGCATGCAATGCGGCATTGTACCCTTGCAATGGGGCATTGTACCCTTGCAATGGGGCATTGTACCCTTGCAATGGGGAAATGTACGCTTGCAATACCGAAGTCGGACCTCCTGAAGCAAATTTTGGAGTGTCTAAATTCGGTATAAATTGATGTTTTATAGCAGATTGAAAGGCTTCAGGTGCTTGTGGAATGCAGGATGTGGAGGTGTTTGTGAAATTCAAATAATTGGAAGTGGAGGCACGAGCAAAGCCAAAAGCTATTTTCATGCCTGTAGGTTTTGAAAAATAAAAAAACTGATGTGAAGATATTGCTGAAAAATAAGTTTGAACGACGGCAGAAAATTTTGTCGAGTTATAACAAAAGCTAGTAAAGGAGTTCTCTCTCTCTCTACTCTAGCAAGGGTTTCAGAGCTTTTGTTATATTTTAGCAGATGGTTCAATTTATTCTGATTTTAATTTGATGTCAAAATTAATCAAAAGTTTTTATATAGAGCTATTTTTTTTTATCAATATTAATTTATGTGTGATTCAACATAAAAAAAATGAGATGAAAATTTCTTAGTGTTTCTTAGTGCTCTCCGTGTCTCCGTGGTTTATTTCGTCTAAAGAACTTCCTTCAAAAACTTCCCCGTATAGCTCCGCTTCACTTTGGTGAATACTTCCACAAACTTTCCAATCAAATACTTTAGTTCATGTTACCTGCCCCTATTCTTGGGCTTTTGTTTTCTTCTCTTTTTTCTTTTTATTGAATTTAAAACGTTCGGGAAGATATTTCTCGTTAAAATAATAGAGAAGACGGATAGTAATAGTATTGTTAAATTGATTGCGAGTCCATGGATCAATACTGCCCGGCTGGGGATTATAATAACGACTTCGAATCTTAGCCATCGAATAGGAATAGCGAATATTAAATTTCAAATGTTTCCATACTCTAAAGCGAATATCGGCAATTACGGAGAAGTCATTTTTTGTTTTATAGGTTATCGTATCCGGGCGAGTCCATGGTTTATCCACATTCCACTCTTTTTCTTTGAAAGAAATCATTCGTCCCCAAGAGAATCCCAAACCAAAGGTCCAGGTGCTGCGGTCTTCAAAATGAACCATGATAGGTGCTGTCAAATAGTTCCATTTCAATGAATAATATGGAAGCTGTTTTCCTGAATCAGCGGTAGAATTTGGTATTTTTTGAAATGCCCCTTTTTCATCATACAACACTTCGACGCTTAAGGAAAAGCGATGCCCTAAAGGAAGCATGCCACCAAAGCCGGCATTAATTCCCGCTTTATGAAAACCATATACCTGATCCCCATCCACCTGAGTGAGATTAACTCCGCCTATCAGTATGCCTTTAATCTCACGGTCAACATTAATTTTTTTTGCTTCTTCCTTCTCTTGAGCAAAGGAATTGATGGCTGAAAACTGTAACAACAGCACTATATAAAGTAGATATTTCAATTTCATAATAAAACGGCATGAATAAGATAATGCAAAATTAAAGGATTTTTTCAAAGAAACCATAGAGTTTAACGAAATAGATGTCGCTAAATTGCAATGTGCAAAAAAAAACCGCCTGCAACGTATGTTACAGGCGGTTTTTGTATCAGAAAAATACGATTAAACTTTTTCAGATTTAATTCTCATTTTGTAGAATGAACGCCAAACAAATACCAAAGCTATTGCAAAGAACACAACGCCTGCATAAGGGGCATAGTCTCTGAAGTTTGGTGAAATGGCAATTTCCATTGCTAATAATCCAAACAAAGTGGTGAACTTAATGATAGGGTTCAAAGCTACAGAAGAGGTGTCTTTGAAAGGATCGCCTACTGTATCTCCAACAATGGAAGCATCGTGCAAAGGAGTTCCTTTTTCTCTTAAATCTACTTCAATAACCTTTTTAGCATTATCCCAACATCCGCCGGCATTCGCCATGAAGATAGCTTGGAACAAACCAAACACAGCAATCGAAATCAAATAACTGATAAATAAAGCAACGGCATTGTTTCCGCCAATACCCGATGGGGAAGAAAGACATGCAAAGGCTAATGCAAAGAAGAAAATACCTACAAAAATATTAAACATACCTTTTTGAGCATACTGTGTACAGATTTTTACCACTTCAATAGATTTCGCTGTATCTGCTTTTTTAGGAGCATCAGGGTCAAGGTTGATGTTTCTTTTGATATACTCAACTGCTCTGTAAGCACCAGTAGTAACGGCTTGCATTGATGCACCCGTAAACCAATAGATAACACAGCCACCTAAGATAAATCCTAAAATTGAATACGGATTCAGTATGTTAAGAATGGTTTCAGGTTTAACGCCCAAGGTTTTTTCAATCATCAAAATCAAAGCGAAAATCATGGTGGTGGCACCCACAACAGCCGTACCTATCAATACAGGTTTTGCGGTTGCTTTAAATGTGTTACCTGCGCCATCATTTGCTTCGAGATAATATTTAGATTTTTCCCAATCGGGTTTGAAACCAAATTCTTTTTCAATCTCTGCTGTGGCTTTTTCTTTATCTTCTTCGATTAAGGAAAGTTCATAAACAGATTGTGCGTTATCGGTAACAGGACCATAGCTGTCAACAGCAATCGTAACAGGACCCATGCCTAACAAACCAAAAGCTACCAAGCCAAAGGCAAAGATAGAAGGATAAATCATGATAGCATCCAATCCAAATGTACTGGCGAAATAAGCAATAAACATCAATACGAAGAAAACTAAACCTGTCCAAATGGCACTGAAATTGCCGGCAACTAAACCCGAAAGGATAACTAAGGAAGCACCGCCTTCGCGACCTGCCGCAACAACTTCTTGTACGTGGGATGATTTTGGCGATGTAAATATTTTTGTGAATTCAGGAATCAAAGCTCCGCCAATGGTACCACAACTGATGATGGTTGAAAGTATCCACCACATATCGGTATGTCCGTTTAAGTCAGGAATCAAAATGTAGCTGGCTACAAAGGTAACAACAATTGAAAGTAAAGAAGTAATCCAAACCAAGCTGGTTAATGGTTTTTCGAAATCTAAATCTTCTTTGCCGCTATAACGAGCATTAGCATACATGCCATTGATGTAGAAAGCCACGATGGAAGTAATAATCATCAGGATACGCATCACGAAAATCCATACCAATAATTTTACTTTTAGTTCACTTGTGATTAAGTCGGTCATGCCAAAAGCAGCACCGCCAACAGCTAGAAGGATGAAAGAAATTAAAGCAACACCTGTAACACCGTAGGTTTCGAAACCATCGGCAGTTGGTCCAACTGAATCGCCGGCATTGTCACCCGTGCAGTCAGCAATAACGCCAGGGTTACGTGGATCGTCTTCGCCAATTTTGAATACAACTTTCATTAAGTCGGAACCAATGTCGGCAATCTTGGTGAAGATACCACCAGCAATACGCAAAGCAGAAGCACCTAAAGATTCGCCAATGGCAAAACCAATAAAACATGCTCCGGCTAATTCGCCCGGCATAAATAATAAAATAATCAACATCAACATCAACTCAACACAAATCAACACAACTCCAATGCTCATACCGGCATCTAACGGAATATGCAGCAATTTTAATGGATTTTTGCGTAAGGAGGCAAATGCCATACGAGCATTAGCTAAGGTATTCATTCTGATACCAAAAGCAGCTACTGAATAGGAACCTAAAATACCAACAACGGTCCATGTGATGATTAAAGCAACTGACCCAAAACGTGCTCCGGCTGTGTCTCCGATGGGAGATAGAAATCCAAAGTAACCAGCAACGGCGGCTCCAATGAATAAAAATAAAATAGCAAGGAACTTTCCTTGTTGCTTCAGATAGGCTCTACAGGTTTGGTAAATAACTTCTGCAATGTCTAACATTGATTTGTGAGCAGGAAGTTTCTTTACTTTCATGAATTGGTACAATCCAAAAAGCAATCCAAGAATGGTTACAATAAAACCATAATAAAGGATGTGTTGGTTTTTAATGGCTTCGGGAATTTTTAAATCAGCTTCACTTCCGAAAGTGAGCATAGGCATCAACAATAGTAATGCGGGCAACAATTTTTGCGTAATTCGTTTCATAAATGTTTTAATATTTTAATTGGGCGCAAAATTACTACTTTCCATTTTAAGAATGGAATAATTAACCAATTATTCTGCTGATTTATATCAATTTATTTAATGAAATTTTCCGAATTAATCAAGTAAAGGTCTGTTTTCATCGTCTTATGAAGCTCAAAAAGTACTTCGGAAAAGCATCTCCATTGATTGTATATAAAGGGATGTAGAGTTTTTACTGTTGAACATTTCCATCTCCCTTCATCAAGAATCTTGTTTTGATGGCTGATAAGTCAGTTTATAAATTTTTTTGTATCTTTTTAGTTTTTTTGTTTATAATAAGTATCTTTGCATACACATTTATACCAAATCAAATTTGGATTAAAATAGAGCGAAAAATGATATTATTTATTGAATATGCACAATTAATATTGTTCTGTTAATGGAAAAGATAAAGCTTGAAGTTATCGTAATCACGTACAGCCAGACGCAGACAGACACCTACGCATTGGTGCTTGAGGATTGTAGAACAAAGAAACAATTACCCATTTTGATAGGTCATGCGGAAGCTCAATCTATTGCCATTGCTCTCGAAAGCATTAAACCGCCACGACCTTTGGCGCACGACTTGTTTAAAACCTTTGCGGATTCTTTTGATATTAAAATTATTGAAGTAGTCATTGTTAAACTTATGGATGGAGTGTTTTATTCAAAATTGGTTTGTACGGATGGCAAAAAGGAAGTAGAAATTGATTCGAGAACCTCTGATGCTATCGCATTAGCCCTTCGTTTTGAATGTCCGATTTATGCGTATGAACCCGTGATGAAGGCTGCCAGAGACATTGAAAATGACATCACTGAAGAAAACCAACCCTCCCAAACAAGCTTCACCAAAGATATATCTTCGGGCATTGGTTCGCAGAACGACTTTAGCATATTTTCAAATGAAGAATTGGATGAGCTGATGAAAGAAGCCATTGCTGAGGAAGATTATGAAAAGGCATCGAAGATACGCGACGAAATAAAGAAAAGAAAATAATAAGCCACAATTAATACTATTAAATATATGAATGCAAATACAAGTATAAAGTACCGCTTGGTGGGGATGAGTTTTTTTCAATTCTTTGTGTGGGGCGCATGGCTAATCACTATCGGGACCTATTGTTTTAATGCCAAAGGATGGACGGGGGCTCAATTTGGTGCGATATTTTCCACATTAGCACTGTCCTCACTATTTATGCCTGCACTCACGGGTATCATCGCCGACAAATGGCTCAATGCTGAGAAATTATATGGCATTCTGCACATTTTATATGGAGTGGTTTTGTTTTATGTGCCTTATGTGAATAGCCCTGACGTGTTGTATTGGGTCATTTTTGTGGCTATGATTTTCTATATGCCTACCATCTCTTTGTCGAATACAATCGCTTATAGCATCCTGAAAAGGAATAATTTTGATGTTGTGAAAGACTTTCCTCCTATTCGTGTTTGGGGCACTATCGGATTTATTGTTGCTATGTGGATTACCAACCTGACGGGGAGCAAGGCAAATGCCAACCAATTTGTTATTGGTGCGATAGCCGCCATCGCTTTGGGAATCTATTCGTTTACTTTGCCCAAATGTCCTCCGCAGAAATCAATCTCAAAGGGAGCGTCGTTCGTTGAAATGATAGGATTAAACGCCTTCAAGTTGTTCGCAAATTATAAGATGGCTATGTTTTTTCTGTTTGCCATGTTTTTGGGTGCCGCCCTGCAACTTACCAATATGTATGGCGATTCATTCCTCGACGACTTTAGGAATATCCCCCAATATGCGGATTCTATCGTTGTGAAATATTCTACTATTATCATGTCCATCTCGCAGATATCAGAAACCTTGTTTATCCTCACGATTCCGTTCTTCCTGAAACGCTTCGGCATCAAGAATGTGATGTTATTTGCTATGATTGCTTGGGTGTTGCGTTTCGCATTGTTTGCTTATGGCAATCCGTCGGAAGGTTTGTGGATGATTATTTTGTCGTGTATCGTTTATGGCATGGCTTTCGACTTTTTCAATATCTCAGGTTCCTTATTTGTGGAAACCACCACGGACTCTACCATACGGGCAAGCGCACAAGGCATGTTTATGATGATGACCAATGGCATCGGAGCCTACTTGGGAAGCAAAATCAGCGGCTTTGTTATTGATACGTATTTCACGACGAATCAAAGTAAAGATTGGCATGGCATTTGGCTGACTTTTGCCATATATTCTCTGATAGTGGCTCTTTTGTTTGCACTTTTGTTCAAGCATAAACATGACCCCAAAGCCCTAACAGGTGCAAGTCATTAGGCAGCCGTGGGTGCGGGACGCGCATCTTTTTAATTTCTTATCAATACACAAATGACAACTAAGATTGGTATCAACGGCTTTGGCAGGATAGGGAAGCTTGTTTTTCGATTATTACAATATAAACCCGATATAGAAATCGTTGGCATCAACGACCCTGCTGATATCGTGACCTTGGCGCATCTGTTGAAGTATGACACCGCGCACGGACGCTTTGATGGGGAGGTGGCTATCGAGGGCGATAGTTTGTTGGTGAACGGAAAGGCTATCGCGGTGTATCACGCTTTGGCGCCAAGCGATATCCCCCAAACGATGCACGGGGCTGACATCGTGATAGAAGCTTCGGGCAAATTCACTACGCGGGAACAATTGGCGCAACATCTCGAGTCGGGGGCGCGCCGAGTGGTTTTGACCTGTCCGCCCAAGGGAGCTTTGGACAAGACCATCATCATCGGCATCAACGAAAAGACGCTGACGGCTGACGACCACATCATCTCTAATGCTTCCTGCACCGCCAATTGTGTGGCGCCTATGCTGAAGGTTTTGCACGAAAACTTTGGCATCAAAAGCGTGTTTATGAATACGGTGCATCCGGCGACCAACAACCAAAGTCTGATAGATGCGCCGCGCACCGACTTGCGGAGAGCCCGCACCGCACTCACCAACATCATTCCGACCACTTCGACAGCGATACCCGTCATTATGGAGTTGATGCCTCATTTGGTGGGCAGGTTCGATGGCTTTGCTACGCGGGTGCCTGTGGACGATGGTTCGCTGATTGAGCTGAACGCGGTGGTGGAACGAGCAACTTCTGTGGAAGAAATCAACGAGGTGTTTCGCTCGGCTGCGGAAAATCATTTGAAGGGTGTCATGGAGTTTACGAGGGATGCTATCGTGTCGAGCGACATCGTGGGCAATGCGCATTCGGTGGTGTTTGATTCGTTATTGACCAAAGTGCTGCAAGGGAATTTCGTTCAGATAGTGGGATGGTACGACAACGAATATGGATACTCCAATAGGGTTGTGGACTTAATAGATTTGATACGGGAGATGTAGGGGGATGGATTGTTCTATTGTTTTATTGCTTTATTGTTCTATTGTTGTTGGGTATTTTTGGATGGATGCGGGCATTGGCGCATGCTTTTACCTATAATTTCTTTGGGATATTCTCCCAAAATCCTTCTTCTTTATTAAAGAAACAAACAAGCGTCGCCGTAGCTCAGGAAGCGGTAGTCGTTGGCGAGGGCGTGGTCGTAAATATCGCGCCAAGCGGGACCTAAAAAGGCAGAAATGAGCAGCAGTAGGGTGCTTTTGGGTTGGTGGAAATTGGTGAGCATTCCCGTTACGAGACGGAATTTGTAGCAGGGAAGTAACATCACTTGGGTGGAGAAGCTGAGGTGGTCGGCGCCTTTCGCGGTCAGATATTCGCGCAAAGCGATAAGTATATCTTGGGTTTTGTATGGGATAGTGTCGGTCTGATAGGGCTGCCATTGGTCCACCATTTGGGGCATCACGCCTGTCTGCAGGTAGCTTGCGCCCAACCAATAGAGGCTCTCCAAAGAGCGGACAGCCGTGGTGCCCACAGCGATGATGTTGCCCGAAGCAGCAGCCAAAGTGTCGAGCAGTTGTTTGCTGACCAAGACCTGCTCGGGATGCATCACATGTTGGCGCACATCGTCGGTGGCGACGGGTTTGAAGGTGCCTGCACCCACATGGAGGGTGATGTAGGCAGGGTGGATATGGTTTTCTGAAAGGGCATGGAAGACCTCGTCGGTGAAGTGGAGCCCTGCGGTGGGTGCGGCGACGGAGCCATCGTGGGCAGCAAAAATGGTTTGATAACGTTCGGCATCCGTAGGCGTTGCGGCGCGGCGGATATAGGGCGGCAGGGGCACCTTGCCTGCGGCTTCGATGATTTGGGCGAAACTCAGCTCGGCAGGCTCCCACGAGAAACGCACGCGAAAGGTGTTTACCTCTTCGGCAACTATGCTTGCGGTGAGGGTGCAGGGGATGTTGCCCACTTGGATGGGCAGCACCAACTCGCCACTTTTCCACTTTTTGGCATTGCCCACCAAGCAACGCCATGTGCAGCCGGCGGTTTGTTGCATGGCAAGCTGCACATCGGTGGAAGGCGCCAAAGGTTCCAAGCAAAAGATTTCGATGGCGGCACCTGTGGATTTGCGAAAGGGCAAACGGGCATGGATGACGCGGGTGTTGTTCATCACCAAAAGACCATCGGGTGGCAGCAGTTGGGGAAGCTCCCCAAAGCTATGATCGGAGATGCGTCCGTGGCAGTGCAGCAATAGTTTGGAGCCATCGCGCTGCGGGGCAGGGAACAGGGCTATCCGCGCATCGGGCAAGGGGTAGTCGTAGTCGGCTATATTATTATAAGGTATATCTATCATAGAAGGATTCGGACGGCAAAGTTAAACATCTTTGGTTATATGGAGGGGATTTTTTGTCATTTGGTAGTCATTATTGGTCATTGAGTTAATTGGGTTAGTTAGTTGATTAGTTAAATGCTGATGGTTGGATGGTTGTTTGATTTAGGGTAGAGCCTGTAAGAATAAGAAGGATAGAGGCTGAAGACTTCGCCAAATAAGAACAGTTTAGGCACAGCCTAAATAGATAAAGACGACTAAGGTTGGAACTTTAGCCGAACGGGATTTCCATATTTGATGAAATAACATTAATCCAAGTAATGTGGGTTTCCATATATGATGAATCCATACGGAAACACATAATATGGGGAGTTATATTGAATGAATCCAGACAGAAACATGTAATGTGGGTTTCCATATTTGATCAAACAACATTGTTTCGGTTAATGTGGAAAATTTTATTTGATGGGGATATTTGAGGAGGGAGGAGAAAGATTTAATGTTAGGCAGCCTACTACCTGCTTTTGAAGTTTACATTTTTATATTTTAGTTTTTTATATATGAAGGGTGAAGAATACATTGAAAGTTTATATTGTTCTCTAAGTACTTTAAATACTCCAAGTACTTTAGGCACTTTAAATACTTCCTCTTCTTACAACCCCTTCGGAATAGAATCTATCAACTGCTTCGTATAAGCCGTTTGGGGTGCGTTGCAGATGTCGTCGGGGTCGCCATATTCCACTATCTTGCCATTTTTCATCACCATCATCCTATCCGACATATATTTCACCACCGACATATCGTGGGAAATAAATATCACCGAAAAACCATATTCTGCCTTCAGCTTATTCAGCAAATTCAACACCTGCGCCTGCACCGACACATCCAAAGCCGACACCGATTCGTCGCAGATAATAAACTTGGGTTTCAAAGCCAATGCCCGTGCGATGCAAATCCGTTGCCGCTGCCCGCCCGACAGTTCGTGAGGATAACGATGAAAGAAACCTGCATCCAGATTCACCTCTGCCAACAATTCGCAACACAGTTGTTTGCGCTCTGTGGCGCTGCTGCCGATGCGATGTATGCGCATGGCTTCGGTGATGGCTGCCCCCACGGTCAAGCGCGGATTGAGCGACGAATACGGGTCTTGAAAAATGATTTGAATATCTTTGCGCGTCTTGCGCAGTTTCTCGCGCGAATAGGCGGATATCTCCTTGCCGAAAAACACTATCTTGCCTTCCGTAGGTTCAATCAATCGCAGCACCGTGCGCCCCAAACTCGTTTTGCCGCAGCCTGATTCGCCCACCAAACCCAAAGTCTCGCCCGGGTGCACCGTGAAACTGACATCGTCCACCGCCTTAAACTCCTTCTTAGCACGAGAGAACATGCCGCTATGAAGTTTGAAATAGGTCTTCAATTGCGTCACTTCCAACATCGGCGGAAACTTGAAGATGCGTTCCAAATCCTTTTCGCGCTCCTCCTTTGTGATGATATGCGGGTTATGTTTCGCGCCTTCGTTCATGAAACTATCCACCGTGGGCAAACTCGTGTAGCGCACATCCATCTTCGGACGACATGCTAACAGTCCTTGGGTGTAGGGATGTTGCGGATTCCGAAATAGGCTGCCCATCGCGCCTTGTTCCACCACATTGCCTTTATAGACCACCAACACCTCATCGGCAATTTCGGCAATCACGCCCAAATCGTGCGAAATAAAAATGATAGACATCGCATACTTTTCTTGCAGACGCTTCATCAACTCCAATATGTTTTTCTGCACCGTAACGTCCAAAGCCGTTGTAGGTTCGTCGGCAATGAGCAAAGATGGCTTGCACGACATCGCCATGGCAATCATCACGCGCTGCCGTTGCCCTCCCGAAAGTTCGTGGGGATAGGATTGATAAGCCTTCTCAGGATCGGGCAGCTTCACCTCCCGAAACCAATGCAGCACCTGTTCTTTCAAGGCTGTTTTGTTGAGATGTTGATGCAGTTTGATGGCTTCTGCCACCTGACGACCGCATTTGTACACGGGATTCAAGCTTGTCATCGGCTCTTGAAATATCATCGCAATTTCGTTGCCGCGTATCTGTTGCTGCTGCTTCTCCGACAGGGAAAATAAGTCGGCTTGATGTCCGTCTTTATGCGTAAATAGAGCACTTCCCGCCACTATCTTGGATATGCCTGCGGGCAACAAACCCATCAAAGCCAAAGACGTCACCGACTTCCCCGAACCCGACTCCCCTACTATGCCGATGGTCTTTCCTGCTTCCAAGGAAAAGGAAATACCCGAGACGGCATGAACGATGCCGTTTTCAGTACTAAAGTCAACGCTAAGATTATTTAAGGAGAGTAAGGGCATTTGTTTGTATTAAAAAACAGCCGCTGATGGTGCGGCTGCTTTTGATTTGAATCTTTATTTTTCTTTAGGTTCTTCGATAACTTTGAATTTGTTACGAGTTTCCTTCACCAAGGTCCAATACCATTCATCTCCATAACCCGGTTGTTTCACCTTGGAGGTTTCTTTGGTTTTTCCTTTGGTTTTGATGTTGCCATCCATATATTTCGTGAAGAGATAACCATACAGCTCCTTCCAACGTTTCACCACATCTTGACCTGTATTGGTTGAATATGTAGTTAGCATCTCGACGGCTTTCTTTGGTGATTTTTTATAGAGTTCTTCGGCTTTTTTATCAATAGTTGGCACTTGTTCTTGAATGAATTTCGTTTCCAATTCTTTTTGCACGGCGCGTATCTCCGGTATCATTTCTTTATAGCGTGTGTAAGCAAAGTTCGACACCTGATTGAACACCCAGAAAACGGTGTTATCTTTAAACGTCATCATATCGCCATTGCCTTCTTTGTAAGATTCGGGAACTGCAGTGATGCCGCAATACATAGGAGCATACACTGTGCTGTAAGTATCGTCCACACCAAACCAGAAAACGCCACCTATAGGAGCCGGCAACCACGCACGACTTTGAGCAACAAAAGAAAATCCCGTCTGTTGCGTAGAAGTGGCTCTTTCATTGAAGTATTGAACGCCATCCACCTTCCAGGTCAGTGGTCTCCAACGATAAGGACAGTCATAAGGACCTGCACCATAATCTTTCGTCATATCCATTGGTGTTCCTTCATAATGATCGCGCATCAATTCCATCACATCATACACCGTTAGTTTTTTATCGGGTTTAATCCACAACGGCATCCTGTTTTTCAGGTTTTCGCCCATGGCATAATCCACATATTTCCCCATATCTTTATTCACCCGATTGAAAGCAGACCACACCCGTGCTTCGCAAAAGCGGGCACCTTCAAAGCCCAAAGGATTATAGGTATCCGAAAAGCTAAAATCTTTATCTTCTCCTTTAAAATATCCTTTTTCGCGAGCAAAAGAAATCACATCCTTGGCATACATACAATTTTCAGGATCGTTCAAAGGGAAAGTGGTGATACGTGCTTGATTTGCATGACCTGAAATATACCCATCAGGGATACGACGTGCCACCCAAACAGCGCCTCTGTTGTTCGAACCCTTGCCTATCATCTCCAATATCCATGCTTCGTTCGCATCGCTCACCGAAAACGACTCGCCTTCGCTTGCATAGCCATATTCAGCAACCAATTCGCCCATCACTTTGATAGCTTCGCGAGCAGTTTTGGCACGTTGCAGCGCCAAATACATCAAACTGCCATAATCCACCTTAGCGGTTGTATCCAACAGCTCTTCTCTGCCGCCATACGTGGTTTCCCCAAGTGCCACCTGATATTCGTTCATGTTGCCAACCACCGAATAGGTGTGCGCGGCTTGTTTAATCTTGCCTAAATATTTCCCTGTGTCCCATTCATAAATATCCATCATCGTGCCTTGTGGATAATCTTTTGCAGGTCTGAAATACAACTCTCCATAAAGGGTGTGTGAGTCTGCCGAATAAGTAATCATCACCGAACCGTCTGCCGAAGCCCCTTTGGTGATGATAAAATTTGTACACGCGTGGCTGTTTGTTTGCAGCCCGAGTGTAACCATACATGTCAATGCTAACGCAATGAATACTCTTTTCATAGTCTAATTTTAATTATTAATATTTATCGTTTTTTAATGATTTGAATTTCTCCACAAAATTACGTATTTTTAGTATCACAGCAACACTTTCATAAATATTATTGCTTATTTTACGAATTAAGCCCACTCCACTTTGCCATTTTTTCGTACTTTTGCACCAAGTTTTCCCGCGAGGCTCCCATCAGCAAAGTATGTTGCCGATTGCGATTAAACTGCTAACGAAATCATTCATTCTTCATTATAACTTTAAAACACGGACGACATTATGCATACACCAACCACTAAAAAATCAGGCTTCCGCAGTTTCCCACGCAACTTCTGGACGGTCATCACTATGGAATTCTTCGAGCGCGGCTCCTACTATGGCGTCATGTCGGTACTATCGGTTTATTTAGTGCTCAGCACCAAACATGGCGGGCTTGGTTTCTCTAAAGAAAGTGTTGGCGTTATCAAATCCACCATCACGCCCTTGCTTTATTTGCTGCCCATCATCTCGGGCGCTGTAGCTGACCGCTATGGATACAAAAAAACCCTCACTTTTGCCTTCATTGTGATGAGTGCTGGCTATTTCCTTACGAGTTTGTTCACCGATTATGCTTTAGTTTTCATGAGTTTGTTGTTGATGGTTACAGGCGCTGGCTTTTTCAAGCCCATCATCTCTGGAACCATTGCCCGAAGCACCGACCAAAGCAACTCCTCCCTTGGTTTTGGCATCTACTATTGGTCAATCAACCTTGGCGCTTTTATCTTTCCTTTGTTTCTTATCCCGTATCTCAAAGAAATCAACTGGTCCTACATCTTTTTGATGGCTGCCATCGGCACAGGCTCCATGCTGCTGCTCAATATCTTCGTTTATAAAGAACCCGCCAAGCCAGCTAACACCAAAAGCTTCGCTACCATTCTCAAAGAAGCCGTTTTGGTGCTTAAAGATTATCGCTTCATCCTCATGATTGTCATCTATTCGGGCTTTTGGATACTGTATTTCCAGATGTTCGACACCGTGTTGTGGTATTTAAGCGAATATATGGACATGACACCCGTAAACAACTTCGTGAATGGGTTTCTCCGACTCTTTATGGACAATCCACAGTGGAAATTCGAGGCGGAACACGTTACTGTGATCAATGCAGGCACTATCATATTGTTGCAAATTTTAGTTTCGAGCATTGTGAAGCACACCAAAGCCCTACCTACCATGATTGTAGGCATCACCATGGGCACCATTGGCATGGGAATCTTGGCATTGTCGCCCAATGCATGGGTGTTTATCGCGGGGATGATTATTTTCTCGGTGGGCGAGATGACCGCGCATCCTAAATTCATCTCCTACGTCGGACTTATTGCCCCTGAGGACAAAAAAGCACTCTATTTAGGCTATTCTTTCCTCTATGGCGTGATTGGCAGCGGCATCGGCGGCATCTTAGGGGCGCATCTCTATGTTTATTTTGTAGATACGCTCAAAAATCCTGCCGCACTGTGGTTTATCTTCAGTTTGATCGGCGTAAACACCATCATTGGATTGTTGTTGTTCAATAAGTTTTTGGCGAAAAAGAAGGTTTAGCGGGGGATTATCTTGTTGTGAAATGAGTGGAATGGGTTATTTTAATGAAAAATGAAAAATGTGGGGGTGGCTGATTGAGTTGATTGGTTTAATTAAGTTGATTATGTCAATTGGTAGCTTAGTTAATCCGTTAGTTGAATTAATAGGTAGCGTGGGAAGTTGCAAATTTTGGCACAACGGATGTGAGAGGCGCACTCCGTCAGCTAACTACTGGCGGAGTTGTCTAATCGATTATCAGCCGGTGTACTATCTTGCGTTTGGTATTTCACTTATGTCTGTTAAGTTTTTATAGCTTTCAATTCTTGTCAATAAATCTTTTAGAGTTTCTGCAACTATTTCTATTTCTGTATCTGTGGCAAATCGTTGAAAAATTAATCTTTCATTCCTTTCATATTGGTCAATTGGTTTTGGTAAAAAACTTTCTGTTTTGCACATAGTATTTATTAAATATTCATTAGATGCTTTATTCCTCCCAAAAAGTTGAATTTGCCAACCTTTCATATCACAGTATGTATCAGATGCAATTGAATATTTATTTTCTATTGTATAATCGTGAACTAAACAAAATTTATCATAAATCCATTGTTTATACGCCTTTGGTGCAAAAACCTCTTTGGGTAAAACATTCAGTAATTGATAAGATTTTTGGTTGAAAAAGTTTTTATAATCATTGAATCGGTTGGAGAGTTCTTCGACTATCTCAGAATTTTCCTTGAAGAAGTTCCATAATAATTTATTGTCCATTGTTGCTGGTTTTAAATTTTGTATTGATTTGATAAAGTCTGTCAATAAAATGAAGTATGTTGGATTTGAATGAAAAAGATAATCGCCAATATTCATCTTAATACTTGTAAAAAGGTCTTCATAAGTGATATTTATAAAATTATTCGCTTTTGCTTTTTCAATATCTTCTTTATTGGAAAGTTTATTGAGAGATAGAATAATGTTAATTGGTTTTTTATTTGTATGGCTGCAATAAGAAAGAATTGTTTTAGAATAATCTGTTAGGTCGTTATTTAAGAAATGAAAAACTTTGTTTTCAATTCCTACAACGAAGTTTGGAGTTTGTATTAGCAAGTCAAGACGGTTGCTTGCCAATGTCTGAATTTCCCTCTCAACTTGTATTTGTTCAAAGGTGCAATCAAAATTAAAATTTGTATCAACAATCTTAATTAATGATTTCAAAACAAGGTCTTGTAGTCCGTGTTCATTTTGAGGATTGAGATAAAACTGTAAAATATTACTACAAACATTTTCGTAATGTGGATAACCTGAAATCTCCATAAAAGTCCTTGTCCTTGTTGATTTAGGAATTTTATGGAAGTCCCAAAGTAATTTCGTTATATTGTTAATTTCTATGTTCACTGATTAGTTTTATAATGGCGAATAACTATTGTAACTGTACGATTGGTGGGCGTACTCACTGGCTGATAACTCCCTGCCTCCACCTAGTCCATTTGTAAACGTTTGTAAACTCTTTTTCATTTTCATGGCACATAATATTTTCCGCAAAGATAAAAAATAAATCACAATTGCATAAACAATTGATTCAAAGTTGGCAAGATTTTATCGGAGGTCGTCAAAACCATGCTGGCTAAAGCCATTGTTGTCCTAGGCGTCGCCATTGTTGTCCTATGCGTCGCCATTGTTATCCTAGGCGTCGCCATTGTTATCATAGGCGTCGCCATTGTTATCATAGGCGTCGCCATTGTTATCCTAGGCGTAGCCATTGTTGTCCTAGGCGTAGCCATTGTTGTCCTAGGCGTAGCAATTGTTGCCATAGGCATCGCCATTGTTATCCTAGGCGTCGCCATGGTGGTCCTAGGCGAAGCCGGCATGCTTTTAGCTAGCTTCGATGTGTTTTTCGCCTTTCCCTATATTTGTTTTCGTTCATCTGATGTTATAGGAACGAACCCCGACAATTAGGAAACGGTTTCTGTGTTCGATATCATCCAATCCAGAGGAGCATCGTAGCTGATGATAAATCGAGCGCGTACGATGACATGTGCACCTGAATTAATACCGGATATTTCTCTTTGACACACAGCGGTAGAATGGCTATGAATCCATGTAACACCATTATCCGTGCTATAATCCCAATCAATTGAAAATCTTTTATTTGTATTGGGGCTTTTTACTTTAGCGGTGATGGTGCCCGATACGTTTTTCTTGTTCTTAATACTAATATCAGGATTAACCGGTGTAACTGGTTGACTCTTGATATCATAACCATTTCTGATTATTAAAGCTGCTGCAGCAATAGGGTCATGCAAATTATTGGCTGCTATCTGAATAATAGCCATATTGGATTGATGGTCACCAAAGCATAAACCATATTGCATGTCCCGTTGTTCTTTTTTGTCAGCAGGACCATTTTTCATATTGCTTTGCTTGGTGTTGAGAGAGGTAATACGACCTTGTTGAGCGGTTATAACCGTAGCTTCTATCAAGCCGTCACCACTTGTTTGAATAGCTTTCAGGGTGTTACCCATAATAATACTGCCTTCAGGAACATGCACAGGCTCTTTTGGCACTCCAAGAATGGCAATAACCGAAGGATTTGAATTAATTTCTGGCATTGTTTTACATTTTTTGGTTGTTAAATTAATAATTGATTTTAGTATTGATTTTAATAAAACAAAGGTACTCATAAATGAAGTAGCTTCGACAACAAATATTTATTTTTATTAACACCGTATTGTTAATTGCTATGTTGATATGCGGGTGGTGATTGTTTAGATATGGGTTGCAAAATGTTATGTCGCTGTATCCGAAGACTATATGTAAGTATTATATCATATTATAGACACAATGCAATGATGGTCTTAGCAAGGGTTGGAGCTTTGTATGACTGCTATATGTTTTTGAAAAAAAGCCATAGTTATATACTTTTATTTGCATAAGAATTGAACGATTTTATCCTTTTTGACTTTTCGGATAGGACTCATGTATAAAAAGTTGATTTTTTTCCGTTAGTTTATAATTAGTTGAGTTAATTTTGCAAAAAAGAAAATAGTGAAGAAGTTCAGTTTACGTATTCGAAATCCAAAAGTGGCGAAAAGGCTTAGAAAAACGGCTATTTGGTTTGGGATTGTTTTTTTGCTTGTGGGAGGGGTAGGCATTTTTATGGAGTATTATTATGAAGATACGGTGAAAGGTATCATCATCAATGAATTGAATGCAAGGTTGAATACAGAAATTGTTGTTCAAGATGTGAATCGGGATATACAATTTTCTATATTTAAGAAGTTTCCTTATGCTTCGGTGAGCTTCAGTAATGTTGTTATTTTGGATGCTATCAAGGATAAAAAAAATAAGAAAAATCTGTTGGAAGCCAAAACAGTTTATTTGCAGATGAGCATTTGGGATTTGATTTTTGGGAAATTTCGGATACAAAAAATTGAAGTGAGCGATGCCGTTGCCTTGATTAAAACGTATAAAGATCGCAGCGATAACTACCATTTTTGGAAACCATCAACCGACACAACGAAGTCCAACTTCTCGTTAGATTTGCAAAAGGTGTGGCTGAATCATGTGCGCGTGGCGTATATAGATTATGGTCGGAGGCAGAATTTTACGGTGGTGGCTAAGGATGTGTTGTTCACGGGAAATTTTTCGGATGAGAATTTTTTGATGAATATTGACGGCGATATGTATGTTGAGAAAATAAAATCGGATAAGAATCTGTATCTTGCCAACAAAAGCACGGAGATGGAAGTGTTGCTCAACATCAATAGTAAACAAAAATTGATTACGTTTGAAGAAGCCAATGTGAGCGTTGGGAAGCTGTTTTTCTCTATGGCAGGAAATATTGCTTACGGGGATAGTTTGACGCGGCTTGATTTGCAGATTGATGGGAAAAAGATGCAGTTGCAATCGTTCGTTAATGAACTGCCACCGCAATATCGTTCGTATTTTGCAGGATATGAATGCAGGGGGGATTTTTATTTTGTTGCCAATATAAAAGGAGCTGTCGGAGAGCATGTTTCGCCTGCCGTGAATGTTACTTTTGGGTTGAAGCAGGGCGAAATTGAAAGGATTGAAAATGGTATCACCTTGAAAAATGTGGGCTTCAATGCAACCTATAGCAACGGCATGAAACATTGTTCGCAAACAGCAATCGTCAGGATAAACGGATACACTTCTGCCTTAAATGATGGCAGTATCACGGGAAATATTACCTTGAGAAACCTGACAAATCCTGAGCTCGACCTGAATGTTACGGCGAATTTGAATTTGAAAGATGTGTTTAATTTCATGAAGATAGATACGGTGGAGTCGGCGGAAGGCAGGCTGATTCTGGAAGCCGATTTCAAAGGGAACACGGGCAGTTCGGGCACTTTCACTATGAAGGATTTTATAGCAAGCACCACGACGGGAAAAATGGAGCTTCAGAATGCCAACATCGTGATGAAAGGCAAAGCACAGAAGTTCACCAATGTGAATGGAAATTTTGTTTTCAGTAATAATGATGTGGAGTCGCAAAATTTCACGGGCAGCTATATGACGAATGATTTTTCGTTGAAAGGACGCTTCAAAAATGTACTTCCCTATCTGTTTCTGCCGAATCAAAATTTGATTATTGATGCCGATTTGGTTTCGCAAAACTTAGATATGGCAGAAATTTTAAAGTTTTCGGAGAGCAAAAAGGATACGGTTTATCGTTTGAATTTGCCCGATAATATCAGCTTTAATCTTGCGTTGTTGATAAAGAAATTTAGCTTTAATAAATTCACTGCTACCAATATTACCGGGACTATTCAGATGAAAAATAAGCAAGTGATTGCCAAAGATATTTCGCTTCAAGCGATGAACGGGAAGATAGATTTCACGGGGTTGATTGATGGTTCGCAGGCTGAGCAATTGCTGATAAGTTGTGACGCTTCGATCAAACGTGTGAACATTCAACGATTGTTTGGTGAGTTGGATAATTTTGGACAAAAAAGCCTTCAAGACAAAAATATCAAAGGGGTGCTTACGGCTGATGTTCAGTTTGCTTCCGTTTGGTCGTCAACGTTCAAAGTGGAGAAGCCGACGATTTATGCGAAAGCGAATATCATGATAGATAATGGAGAATTAATCAATTATGAACCTTTGAGCGGCTTGTCGAAATATTTGAAAAACCGTGACCTTTCGCATGTGGCATTCAAAACGCTCAAAAATACGATAGTAATAAAAGATCAATTGATTACGATACCTGATATGGAAATTAACAGCACTGCGATAGATTTTAAATTGAACGGCACGCACGGATTTAATCAAACGATAGATTATCATTTGGGTGTGTTGATTTCGCAAATGCGAAACACGGGCGACAACAAAAACAATCAAATTAAAGATATAGGACAAATTGAAGACGACGGGCTTCACAAAGAAAAATATTTTTTCCGTATCACGGGCACCGTTGACAAGCCTGTGTATCATACCCTGGACAAAGAAGGATATAAACAAAACATGAAAAACAATTTGGCGAAGGAAAAAGAAAACCTGAAAACCATCTTGAATAGGGAGTTTGGTTGGTTTAAGAAGGATAGCACGGTGAACAAAAATCCGAACGACAAGCCGAAACCTACGTATGATTTTAATGTGATTTGGGATGAAGATGAGGCTCCGGTTAAGAAAGAATAAGCACAGAAATTATCAAAGCATTTTATGGGGCATAGCAATGTTTTCGGATAAAGCGAGCAAACACGATTGGGTTGTCGTTTCTACATGAAGGAGGATTGAGACGAGAAATGGTTGTTATTTCTTTTCTAAAAATAACTCTTTCTTATCCACTTTTTTCACCACAGAATTATCCTTCAAACTTTTGCTAATGGCATTATACGGTGCCGTAACAATTTCATCACTTTCGGTGATACCCGTCTTGATTTGGATGTACATATTATCTTGTATGCCGGTTTTAACTTTCGTCATCTTAACTTTTCCATCTTTATACAAAAACACGTACTCTTGGGGAGCCTTATGTTCTTTCTTGGTGTCAGCTTGTTTGGTGTCATCCGTTTGAGGTTTCTCTTCTTTTGATTTTGCCGCCACTTTTGCCGCAGAATCTTCCCGAACTGTTACAGACTGAATGGGAACGGAAAGCATATTCACCACCGTTTCGGTTTGCACATCCACCGTTGCGGACATGCCCGGACGGAAAGGCGAAGAGTTTGGATGTTTTGCATCTAATAAATCCAAGTAGGTTTCGCGCAGGATGCGGATTTTTACATTAAAATTTGTAACTTGGTCGGTTGTCAAACCTGTTACGTCAGCGGAGTTGGCAATTTCGGTAACGATACCTTTAAACTTCCGATTGAGATATGCATCCACATCAATAAGAGCCGTGTCGCCCAGTTTCACGCGAACAATATCGTTTTCGTTCACACTCACATTCACTTCCATTTCATTCAAATCGGCAATACGCATAATTTCCGTTCCGGCAAATTGCGTAGTACCCACCACACGTTCGCCTTGTTCGATACTCAGTTTGGAGATAGTGCCATCCACAGGGGCAAAGATATTGGTCTTCGAAAGGTTGGTGGCAGCTTCTTTCACCGTGGCATTCGTGCTTTGCACATTATATTGCGAAGCTTTGTAGGCTTGCTCTGCAGCCGTAACTTCTTCCTTAGCGACTTCATACGCTGATTTAGCGGCATCATATTCCGATTGGGAAATAACCGTTTGTTTCCATAGGCTTTCGTTGCGCTCGAAACTCGATTTTGCATTGATATATTGCGCATTCACCTGCGCCAAACGCGCCTTGGCATTGGCTTCGTTTGCTTTTTGCGAATTCAAAGCTGCCTGCATCTGTTCGTAATTCGATTCGTAAATGTCGGGTTTTATCTTTGCCAATAAATCGCCTTTCTTCACTTTGTCGCCTTCCTTCACCAACAATTCCACCACTTCGCCCGAAACATCAGGAGAAATCTTAACTTCCACTTCGGGCTGTATCTTTCCGCTGGCAGAAACCGTTTCAATGATGGTTCGCTTTGTTACTTTTTCAACAGCTACTTCAATAGTTTCTTTTTTGCCGATGCATCCTGTTTTTTTGCCAATGGCAAGTATTATTACTAAAACAACTACGCCTATTATGGAATAACGTATGATTTTTTTCTTTTTCATAAAATATATTTCTTACAATTATTAATTCAGTTTAAGAGGTTTGCCTTGATAGAAATCAAGCACTTTGATACGAAACACATACTCATATTTCGCTTGCAAAAGCTCCGATTGCGCTTTTACAAGATTATTTTTTGCATCATTATAATCTATGGAATTGAGCAAACCCACATTGAATTTCTGTTCGGTATATCCAAAAGCTTCCGTGAGTGCATCCACCGATTTTGTGCCGGCATTATATCTGTTTAAAGCGGCTTTCGCATCGGCATAAGCTTGTTGTATGGTTTTAAACATTAGGTTTTGGGTGTTCTGCAACGTTAATTGTGCACTGTTCAATTGAACTTTAGAAGTGCCTATCATGGTATGTGTTTGCCATTTATTAAAAATCGGAACGTTCAAATACAAGCCTATAGATTTATTTTGATTCTTATCAAGTTGATCCCAAAATTTTGTTTTTGTGTAATTATAATCGAAGGTTGGGCTGTAAACATTTTCACCTGAAGCCGTAAATCCAATCACCTGTTGACCCGAAACAGAATAACCTTGCAATGTCTGACTTGCACCGCTATACCCTGAGCCATACGAACTATTTAAGGTGATAGACGGACTAAACATCCCGCGAGAAATTGCCAATCCTTTCTTTGCACTTTGCACCTTCAATTCCGCACTTTTAATTTCGGGTTGTATGCCCAATGCCTTGGCATAAATTTCATCCACTTGTTGCATCAAGGAGGAGGCATCGGGCAAAATCAAAACAGGTTTCACAATGTCAAATCCTGTGGTGTTTTGCAAATCTAACAATTGCGCCAAAGTCAAATATGCCATATCCAATTGATTTTGCGCATTCACTTTTTGCAATTCGTCTGATGCTTCTTGAGCTTGAATGGTAAGTAAATTGCCTTTTGCAATGGTTTTTGCGTCAAAAAGCTTTTGCGTTCGTGCCACTTGTTGATGTGTTATGTCTAACTGATTCTTGGCAATTTCTAACAATTCTATATTATACAGAACTTGCAGATAAGCAGTAGCAATGGTCAATGATATATCATTCTTTATTTTATCCAAATCATATTTGCTTGCCAAAAACTCAATTTGTTTTTGTTTCAGACCATTCAACAATTGAAGTCCATTGAACAAGGTAACATTCGCACTCAAATAAAAATTATCCGATTGAACTGTTTTTGATGCAAACTGATTGGTGTACATATCCACCGTTTGCCCATTGTTATAGACAAGCGAGGCACTTCCATTCACCGAAGGAAACAAAGCCGCAATACTTTGATGGTATTGAAGTTTCGACAAAACAGTGCTCAACTGCTGTTGCTTAATCTGTATGTTATTGTTCAGAGCATACGTGATGCACTCATCCAAGGTCCAGACTTTCTGTGCAGAAACTGTTCCTTGGTAAGAAACAATAATGAATAAAAAATAAAAAATAACTCGTTTCATGATTTCAAAATAATGTACAAAGGTAATTTCTTTACCAATGATAATTGGAAAAAATATGCAATTTCTTTTTATTAAAAGCAAAATAACGAAATTTGTATGTATTTTTGTATGTTTTTTTTATAAAATTAATAAAGATACATGAAAATAAAAATTGTGCTCCTCTCAACTGTGTTATTCTTTTCGAGTTTATTTGCCGTTTCGGCTCAACAAAAATCTGTGGCAGACAGCCTTGATATCATCAATTACAACATCAATGTCAACCTAGTACATCTGGCAACGCATCGCATTTCGGGACATACTATTTTGAAAATAACGCCAAAAGTAAACAACCTAAATCAAATCAAACTTGATTTATTAAAGCTACCGCCCGATTCAATTTTTTTAGGTACAACAAAAATAAATTCTTTTACATACAATGACACTTTGATTCGGATAAACTTGCCAAGTCCATTAAATGTAAATGACACCGCTTTGCTCACAGTTTTCTATCAAGGAAGCCCCGTGATGGATGGCTCGGGTTGGGGTGGATTTTATTTCACCAGTGATAGCAGTTTTGCTTATAACTTAGGTGTGGGCTTTCAAGCAGTACCTCATAGTTATGGCAGAGTTTGGTATCCGTGCATTGACGATTTCACCGAACGTGCTACCTACGATTGTCATATCACTGTGAAAAGTGATAAAAAAGCCGTTTGTGGCGGCACCTTAATGTCTGTGGTTGATAACGGAAACAACACCAAGACGTTTAATTGGAAAATTCATGCGTCCATTCCTTCCTATCTTTCTTCTGTTGCCGTTGGCGATTATGTCCCCGTTACCGACACCTTCAATTCCATGACAGGGCATATCCCCATCAATATCTATGTCCGTCCATCTGATACCACCAATGCTAAGAATTCTTTCATCAATTTGAAACAGATTCTTGCCATCTACGAAAATCGTTTTGGTCCCTTCCGTTGGGAACGAGTCGGCTATGTGGGCGTGCCGTTCAACAATGGTGCTATGGAACATGCCACCAACATCGCCTATCCTTTGGTGTGCATCAATGGTGCATTAACCTACGAGAGTCTATATGCCCACGAATTGTCCCATCATTGGTTTGGCGACTTAATCACCTGCACCACTGCCTTCGACATGTGGATTAACGAAGGTTGGGCAAGCTACTGCGAATCCATCTATAAAGAAATCCTTTACGGAACAACAGCCTATAAAACCAATGTCCGCGACAATCACCTCAACGTGATTCAAGCTTCCCACATTGTGGATAGCGGCTATCGCGCAGTCTATGGCATCCCGAGCCAGTTCACCTATTCCACCACCGTATATGATAAAGGTGCCGATGTGGTTCACACCCTCCGAAACTATATAGGCGACAGTTTGTTCTTTTCTTCGGTTAAAGCAATGCTCAACACCTATACTTTCAACAATATTTCTTCTGTAGAGATGCGCGACTTTATGAGCAGCTACACAGGCATCAATCTAACCGACTTCTTCGATACATGGATTTTCAAGCCGGGCTTCCCTCATTTCGCTGTTGATTCCTTTAAAGTTACTGCCACCACGCCTCAAACAAAAGTACGTGTCTGGGTGCGACAAAGGCTCAACCATGCACCTGCCTTTGCCAATTCCAATCGCATCGAAATGACCTTCGGAAAAAACTCTTGGCAGTTTTTCACCGACACCATTCAATTCTCGGGTCAATTTGCCACCAAAGAATTCACCCTGCCTTTTGTTCCCGATATTGTGATGATGGACTACAACGAAAAAACCTCCGATGCCACCACCGACATGGCAAAGGTGGTTAAAACCACAGGCGTTCAATCCCTCCCCGCTGCATTAGCCCTCATTGATGTTTACGCCGTTCCCGATTCCGCTTTGGTGCGCATCGAACACAATTGGGTGGCTCCCGATCCCTTGAAAACTCCTAACCCCGACATCAAACGTCTTTCCGACTATCACTATTGGAAAGTGGACGGCATCTTCCCTGCCACCTTCTTCACCAAATGCAGATTCAAATATAACCGCGTGGTGAACACAGCTACGGGAAATCTCGACAACATTCTGTTGCCTACCACCCTGTCTGTTGATTCACTTTTATTACTGTACCGCAAATCCACTGCTTACGATTGGGCTGCGGTTCCTTTCATCAAGGCGGGCACAGCTAACACAGGCTATCTCATAGTGGACACTCTGCGCAAAGGAGAATACACTTTAGCAGTCGGCAAACCCTATCATGCAGGCATTAATAAAATCTCTGAACCCACCGTGCCCTGGAATGTTTATCCCAATCCATCCAATAATTCTTTCACATTTTCGTTTAATGATACGGATAAAGCTACCATAAAAATCTTTGATTCCACAGGCAAACAAGTGGAAACACTCAAAATTGGCAACCACAATCCCATCGTTATGTGGAACACCAAACGCTTGCCTTCAGGAAACTATTTAGCGGTGCTTTATTCCGAAAACAATTCCATTCTTGCTAATAAAAAACTCGTCCTAATAAAATAAATTGCTGCCATGAGGTTTCTTTTTGCTTGTTTGTTCAATCTGTTCGTGTTGAGTCCGATATTTGCTCAAACCAAATATCTCATCAAACCCGAGAATGCAGATTGCCAAAAAGCCATCGAAATCAAAGACACCCTCTTCGGACCCACCAATGCCCCCTCGGGATCTGGAAGCGTGATGGAAGTTTCGGGCGAGAAAAACAGCCTCTATAGCTTCGAGCAAGAACACAACACCGTTTGGTATTTCTTCAAAGTAAAAAACGATTGCCTGTTGGAGCTTGACATCATCCCCATCAACAAAAATGATGATTACGATTTTGTCCTCTATAAATATAATGGTAAAACCTTCCTTTCCGACATCGCCGACCATAAAATCCAACCCGTAAGAACCTGCATTTCGCGCAACGATAAGCAAAACGGCTCCATCACAGGCTTATCAAAAACCGCCACCGACGAATTCATCCATTCTGGTCCCGGGGCTTCTTTCAGCAAAGCCATTGACGTGCGCAAAAACGAAGTCTATTATTTATGTATTGACAATGTCTATCCCAAAGGCAACGGTCACACCGTCCTCTTGCACTATTCAGGCTGCAGAAAAGTGGAATCCGTAGTCTCAAAAAAGACAAACATCCAAACGCCTATCAAAACCACGTCCACCCCCACTCCAACCGCTTCCCTCACCATCACCGCCGTGGACAAAGACACCCAATTGCCCATCAAAGCCAACCTAAAGATATATCCTAAAACCAAAGCCGAAGCCGCTCCTGTCTTGGTGTTCGACAGTCTGCCGTCCTGCGTTGCCACTTTGCCCACCAATGCTTCTTATGTAGTGAAAAGTGAAGCCACCAACTACTTTGATAATGCGCAAAGCTTCACATTGGTGGGCACAGGCGCCACCATTCCGATCAAAATTGAGATGAGTCGCATCAAAGTGGGGCAAAACATCGTGTTCGAAAACATTTTGTTCTATTCCGGCAGAGACGTCTTTCTGCCCGAGTCCCGTACACCCTTAGAAGTGATAGCTTCCACCATGATTCGCTACCCCACTTTGAAGATAGAAATACAAGGTCATGTCAATTGCCCCTCATCAGTGCCCAATTGCGAAGAATTGGAAGACGGCAACATGCAACTGTCCGTTGATCGTGCCAAAGCCGTGAAAAATTACCTTGAAAAACAAAACATAGCCGCCAATCGAATGACCTTTAAAGGCTTTGGTTCTTCCAAAATGGTATATCCAAACGCCCGCAACGAAGAACAGATGCAGAAAAACCGACGGGTGGAGATCATTGTCATAGGGGTACAGTAGAGACACAAAATTTTGTGTCTCTAAAATTTTGCGTCTTTAAAATCTTGCAGATTTTTAGCCAAATCAAAAATACTTTGTCATCTTAATCAAGTCATCCCGCTTGTTGATAATAAACAGACTAAATGTAAGATTGAAGCGTTATACCGATACGGTATCTTTAATAGTCCAACCCCGACACTATGTGTACGGGACAGGAAAATTGAACTATAACAGCTACTCTATCGGCATTATACCAATTGAGTTTTGACTAAAACATAGTATGTAATGGTATTATTTTAACAAACTATATTTGATGAGAATAAAAGTTATTATCGTTGTCTGTTTTATGGTAGCTTTGTTGTTTACCTCGTGTGCATGGCTTTTTAATGGATTGGTACTTCCAAATCAATGTAAGAAATGTAAGGTGATTGATAAGTTTACCAATGATGTGGTATGGAGCGATGAAGGTTGTGGAAGTGCCATGACTCATCTTGAGGAAAATGCTAAGGTGCAAGCGTATGATTTGAATGCGCAAAGTGCCGTGGCACGCTATGAAGTTAGTTGTGATACTTGGACGGATTCGAATTAAGATAGGGCTTTGTGTCCCTGCCTGACTTCTTGGCTGTGTCATGCAGGCAGGTTTGTGATATTTCTTTACTTTGCGATTTTCAGCGTGGCTTATATAAATTCAATTCAAAATATTTGCACGTAATAAAAAATAATTTGTTCAAAAAGTACAACTTATATGTTTTTTTCATAATTTTGTGGATTGATTTTTTCAGATGTTTCAAAACAAAAATTGAAGCATCGTAAATGACACATATTTATTCTAAAATAATATAAAGCAACCCATATTGTTTTTTGAAAAGATTGAAGAAAACGTAGAGTGCGTTCTAAATATCGCAAAGCGAATTCTACAAAATGCAGAACACGTTCTATGAGACGTAGAACGTATTCTACAAAATGTAGAACTAGTTCTGGAAAACATAGAACACGCTCTACAAAATGTAGAACACGCTCTACAAAATGTAGAACACGCTCTATAAAACGCAGAACTAGTTCTGGAAAACATAGAACACGTTCTATAAAATGGAGAACTCGCTCTACTAAACATAGAATATGTTCTACAAAATACAGAACACGTTCTATATAAAGTTGAACACGTTCTACATAAATAGTATGGTTCTTTTTTAAATTAACAATAATAACAGATAGAAATTCAGATTACTAACAAATAAAAATACAATATTATGGCAAACACAAACATCCCTCAGAAAATTCTTGAAGCTATAATTTATATTATGGCATTAGATGATTTACAACTTAGCGAAGGTTCCGGCGGCGTTGGAACATTCAAATGGCAAGATTGGCATTGGACAGAAGAAGAAAGCATTTTTTGGCATAACATGCGCGAAATTGTGGCTCCCTTGTTGGAACCCTATGCAAATAAAAAAACCATTACCACCGGACAAAGGAATACGATAAAAATAACGATTAAAGCATTGCGCGAATATGCAGGGTATGATGTGGGTGGTCATCGTTTAATGTTTAAAATTATAGCTCACGGCGAATATAGCGATTGGGCTGTAGCAAATATTAAACTGGGCACTCCTCTTGCTAAAAAGTCAGGACATAGCAAAAGCGATTCCACGGCAATGTTGCAACCTTCCGTCACTGTTCGGAAAAATATTTTTGGAGAAATGCAGCTTCAGGTAAAAAATCCTGATACGCCAACAAGCCTTAGATTGCCCGCAGGCATGAAGTTTGCAAAAGTATATCGCTATATTGGCACTGAGCCTGCAAAGAGTATTAATGACTTTACTTTTTGCGGCAATGCTTATAGAGGCAAACTATGTGTAAATTTCGCAGATGTTGATTTGTCAAGCACTGTCGTACTCTATGCTTGGTATTTTGCCCGCTACGAAAGCAACAAAGGCGAGCTTGGAGCTCGCGGAGCTATTGTGAACGCTCAGATAATCTATCAATATTTGTAAGTTGGTAATCATGTGAGGATTTGGGATGCATTTTTTTATTGGTATAGATTTTTTTAATATTTTTGCTTATAAATAAAGGTTGTTGTACTTGCTTGTGGAGACTATACAATCGAATCATAGTCATAGCAAGGCTTTGAGCCGTACTATGACTATAAACAGTATTAAAAAGATTTGTTTATGAAAAGAAGGTGTATTGAATTGGTTGTGATAGTGTTGTTTGTTTGGGGTTGTGGACCATTGAGTGATTGTGGTTATAGATATACTTATGTTGGGCATGTTGCTTTTCCTTATTCATTAAATTATAAAGAAATTAAAATTGGAATAGAACCTTTGGATCGGGTGGTTTATAATTTTGACACCATTGAGATTCCAAGATGGTGTATGAATACGAAGGTTGATAGTTTTGGTATTTATCATTTTGATGAAAGTTTTTTGGGTGAATGTCCACCAAAGGAAATAAAAAGATTTCAAGGAGATTATTTAAAGTATGAGATATTTTATGGCGATTCCTTAATTCAGGAAGGTAAGTTTTATGCCAATAGTTTGGTGAGACACTATAATAAAGAGCAAAATTGCTTGACTCTTGATATTCCTGATTTATTCATAAAGGAGAATTAATGAATCTATTTTCTGAATTATCCATATAAAAGGAATGATTATAAAGAAAAAAATACCCCTGTGGCTTAAGTTAATAAACTTTATTAATTTGATACCGATTGTTATGTTGCCTATTGTTTTCTTTGGAAGTATTTTTATGTTTGATGCTCCACAGAGTAAGTATGAAGAGTTGGAAGGTTGGCTTATTTTTATTGGTGTAAACAGTTATCCAGTTTTGTTGATTGGAGCGATGTTTTTGAGTTTTAAGCTTTATAAGAATAAAATGACGTGCTTAGCTGTTGCAATTCCTTTGATTGTTTTCCTGTTTATAGTTTATGTAGGAGTATATTTATATAGACTTTGAGGGAAGAGATACTACCAAACGGAGTTTGATAAAAATCATTGTTGTCCGGTTAAATAATATTTAGTCCCTACGGGACTTTAAAAAACTGTGTGTTGGAATTTTCTATAAATATTAAATCCCTATGGGATTGAGGATTTTAGTGTGCAAACCAGTCCCATAGGGACAAAATGTTTATAGAAAAATATACCTCCACAACCTTAAGTCCCGTAGGGACGTAATATTGCTGAAAC
>CAIWVT010000458.1 GCA_903916135.1 uncultured bacterium | reverse complement strand
AAGCGACTCAAAGTTGATTGTAAGCGACTCAAAGTTTACTGTAAGCGACACAAAGTTTACTGCAAGCGACTCAAAGTTGATTGTAAGCGACTCAAAGTTTACTGCAAGCGACTCAAAGTTTACTGTAAGCGACTCAAAGTTGATTGTAAGCGACTCAAAGTTAATTGCAAGCGACTCAAAGTTGACTGTAAGCGACTCAAAGTTGATTGTAAGCGACTCAAAGTTTACTGCAAGCGACTCAAAGTTGATTGTAAGCGACTCAAAGTTGATTGTAAGCGACTCAAAGTTCACTGCAAGCGACTCAAAGTTCACTGTAAGCGACTCAAAGTTTACTGTAAGCGACCCAAAGTATATTGCAAGCGACTCAAAGTTTACTGTAAGCAGCTAACCTTTGAGAGACGATGTGCATCAAATAAAAGAACGTATTCACAAGAAATAAAACGATACAAAGGTAATACTGTTTGGAATACTATACAATAGTTTAACTATTATTTTTGTGGAGTGGATACGCGGAATTGTAGAGTCAAGTGTTGGGTTCTTGGCAATACTACCTAATGTATGTAAACTTAAATGGTTGATTTTATGTGCACCACATCTATTTAGGATGCTCATTACACCTCAGCACTAAATATAGGCAATGATTTTTTTTTATCTTTGTTAAAGATTTATTTTTATCTTTGTGGAAAATTTGTTGTAGCAGGAGAATCAAAAACGTTTACAACCATTTGTAAGTGTTTGTAAATGGACTGGCGGCAATAAATAAGTTATTAGTAATCCTAACGAACATGTATCGCTAACTTTGAAGTTTCAGAAACAAATAACATAATAGAACTAGGAAAAGGAATGGAATTGCCAAATTCAAAAGACACGGAATATTTAAACAAACTTCGCTATGAAAGCGGGTATTATCCTTTTTCATTCAGATTCGACCCAAAAAAAAATCAAACTTTATATAATCAAGCAAAAGTTGAAGGAATTAACCCTGACACTTTGAATCTAATTGGTTTGGGTGATTATTTCAATGAAAAATTTCATTTGCAATTCACTAACGAATTGGTTGCCCTTCATAAAGATATTATAGTTTCAAATGAGGAGTTAAAAGAACTATTCATCGCCTTTCTTAATGAACAGGAGTTATTAAACCGTATTGATGAAGAAAAGTTTATGAATACGACAAGTCAACTTACAGCATTTAATCTACATAATGCTACAATGATTCGCAAACATTTACTTGACAATCCTCAAAATTTCACAGACGTTTCAGAAGTACTGATTTGCTTAGGAAATTTATTTTTACGGTATATGACTTCTATGAAACAAAATAACATAGAGCCAACTCTTTCTGACATTTCACATGATGAATTTTTTAAAATACTTACGAATATTTTACAAGTTACAAATAGATACTATATGATACAAAACCATTATGATAATTGCTTATTCTATAATGGAAGGATTGAAGTTCATAATGATGAAAAAATATATTTTGATTCATGCGAGAACAAGTTGTGTTTATTTAAGCAAATCTCTGTTACTATTATAGAAAATCAAAGAATGTATAGGTTTTTCGTTAATAAATATCTCGCAAAAGAAAATAATGGATTTAAGCAATCTATACTTGAAAAGTCAGCGAAAAAAATATTATTCAGAGCATCTATTGAAAAAGGATTTGTAAAATATAGCTTGCGCAAAAGGACTTTAGAGGATTACAATATTCATTTGGATTATATGACATCTGTACATGATTATTATTCTTATTATTCCTTAAAACCTTTGGTCAATTTTAAAAACCTTACTATTACAGATTTACTTCACTTACATTCCGAATTAAAAAAAATTGTTTCTGATTTATATTACAGAGATTTTCCGGTGAAAAATGAAAATCAGATAAAAAAATTCAAAAATAATTTTCTTCCAAGAATAAAACATTGTGTACTAAAAAGCTACCTAATATCAGTTACTAATTATAGCGAAGCCCAGGTAGAATTATTTATTGAACTTCTTACAGTAAAAAACAATGGAATTCTCGACCTTTATGAAACACCTCTTTTGAAAAAAGACAATTACTATTATTTTCCTTATTTGCCTTTGGTTAGACCTAATCATTTATTCTTAATTGATTAATGGCTCCAACGGGCTAAAGAATCACTTACAAAAAGGGGTAAGGCTCTTGAACAATATGTTAAAGAGAAATTAAAATCCGTCAAAATTGACGAATACAATAAATTTCGTCTTATTGAAAAATCTGATTTTAAAATAGCTGCAAATAATAAAGAAGAAATTGACTTAGTAATTGAAACTAAAAACACATTAATAGTTGGTGAAATTAAATGCTCAAAATATCCGATGTATAACCGAGATAATTACAGAATACTAAATGATGATGTTATAAAAGCTTTAAAGCAATTAAACACAAAGTGCCAATTTCTAATAGATAACCAAGAACACTTTAAAGAAATCTATTCTCTACAAGATAGGAAAATAATAAAAGTGGTAATCCTTAATTATCCTGTATTCACAGGGGCTGTAGTTGAAGGAATTCCAGTAATTGATATTAATTTATTTCTTTCATATTTTCAATCTTGTAAAATGACCACTAGAGCTTTTGGCATAGATGATATGGAAGAAGTTGAAACTGTTCCTTATTATACAACTGAAGATGAATTTTGTAATAATCTTGAATCTTATTTAAAAGAATCTCCCATTGTAAAAATGTATTCCGAGCAACTTGAAATAGTTGAATGCTCATATAAATTAGATGGATTACCTAAGATTTTCTTCCGTGATATAAATCCAATTGATACAAAAAGTACGTTAGTTGAAAATGAAGATACTTCTAAAACTACACTTTGAAACAAACATATCCATAACAATGAACGAAACAAAGCGACAGAAAAAAGATAGGACTACTGATAATCGAGTAGACGGCTCCGCCAGTAGTTAGCTGACGGAGTGCGCCTATGGTACACAAAATCTTCAAACAATAGTACCGAAACATTATCCTCCCCCCTTGTTTCTCCTGCTGAACAACAAACCTTTAACCCACATTGCAGCTATCCATCTGTAATTTTCTGATAATAAGGTTGGTCAATTT
>CAIWVT010000457.1 GCA_903916135.1 uncultured bacterium | reverse complement strand
GATTGTTGAATTTACTGGACATGAGTACGAAAAAGAGAGTTATAAACTTCTAAAACCGCACATGCGGCTGCCGGTGGCGTTAGCACCAAGGCGGTTTAAAAGGGAAGATTGAAAAGTGCAACCAATATAAAATAAAGGATAGGAATTAAAAAACAATAATTTTCATCTAAAATTAAAACAAATGAAAGATTTACATTTTAAAATCGCAAAAATTATTAACAAAATTATTGAAAAAAATAATTTCCCAGATTGTGAAATTATTTTAGACAAAGCATGCCATGGTACTCAAAATATTCCATTATTCTGTTCAGATGTTAAATCAAATCCAACTGAATACTGCAATGTTGATATTTTAATCCTAAAAAAGGGAAAGATTAAAGTGCTTATTGAAATTGAGGTTTCTAAAATTATTCCGACCCAGATTTGCGGTAAATTTTTGACATCGGCTCTTAGTATTTCTTATATCCATAAAAAAAAGGCAAATAATGTTATCGAAATGGATGATTCTGTCTTTTTTATTCAAATTGTTGATATTGAAAACTTGAAAACGAACTCAAGAAAATTCAAACAATTTGAAAATTTGAAAAATTCAATCAATGCTATAATTCCATTAAAAAATAGCAAAATAAAAGAATATTTTTTGCTCCAATTTGAAGATAAGTCTTCCAGAAAATATTCTTTCATCAATTCTATTAACAAAATCTTAAGTGATAGATTGTCATAAATTTAATAATCAATAATATGAAAACACAACTATTAATCTTATTATTAGCAATTGTACTCCTTAGTTGTACAGATAGTCCAGAAAAAAAGGAAGCCACCTTTTTATGGAATATTAGTGGTGTTTGGGAAAATAACGATTATGATGTACATAGAGTTACTACAATCGATTGTAGGACAAATAAAATGTATTATAATCCATATGGTAATCACAAATACTTACTAACACCTGAACATTTTGATGCTGAAAACCACCAAATGAGGTTTAATGCTTATGATTCCACGGATTCAACACGATGTTATAAGTTTTATGTACGACAAGTTTTTGATAAAGATAACAAATCATTTTATTTGCATATTGCTGAGGGAAATAACACTTGTAGTCTTTCATTCGTGCGTCGCCTCGATGAATAATTGAAATCTTTTTAAGATTAAAGTGTAAAACCGCCCTGTTGCTAACGAGCCGGCAGCCTCAATGCGGGTCGATTTCGGAAGCAAGCATTTTTCAAACCTGCAAATGGTGTAGGACAGAAAACATAAATCAAGTAAAACCCGCACTGCGGCTGCCGGCGGGGCGTTATGTACTATAAATTATCGCAACATGAGAAAAAGTCCAATAGTGAATTTGAAGATTCAGGCAAATCTACCTGAACCGCAAAAATTATTTATTGAATCTGCTTTACAAAACTTAAACGTGGAATTCAATTTATATTTGAAAAACACCCTTGATACAGATGTTCTTGAATATCACGAAAGAGCAATGGTCGGTTTCTTTAATAATGGTATTATAAGAAGCTCAAGTACAAGATTTATTAGTTTAATGGAGTACATAGTCAGAAATAATATCGGAAGAGCCGATCTATTGATCAACGATACTGAAACCAAAGATTATTATCTCTTTGAAGCAAAACACAAACACACTTCAAATGCTAACGAGTTAATTCCCTGGATGAATGATGTTTCAATTAGATCACTAAATTATAACATAGACCATCAACTTATCCAATATTATCTGGCTGAAGAAAGTTTTTATAAGGATAAATCAACTTTCTTATGCGCAATCGTTTTTGAAATAATAGATAATATAAGTGAAGATTTCAATAATATTCAAGGACATTTATTATCACCTGAATTAGAAAACGTTTTCTATACTGTGTATCATTTTGAAGATCATAAAGAGAAGGGATTGGCTGTATATGGATTGATTCGTAAACAATAATTTACAGTACATAACGAGCCGTCAGCCGCCAATGCGGGCGATTTCCGGAGGCTGGCATTCGCCAAACCTATTTATGATAGAGGTAAGCAAAGATAAGGACAAGTAAATCCCGCACTGCGGCTGCCGGCGGGGCGTTATCAAAAAGCATAAAAATATGTTCTTATAAAGTTTGTGACCAGAAATTGAAGGAAGTTCCTTTTCTCAAGGGATAAAAAGCTTCTACTGAACATTTGTATTTGTTTGAGGCAATGATATAGCGGAACAAGAAGT
>CAIWVT010000456.1 GCA_903916135.1 uncultured bacterium | reverse complement strand
ATCACGAAAGATTTGCACTTCTCGTTCTCGGAACTGGTGTCGAAGATATTCACGAGCGACTATTCTAAAGTTATCGTGACCGATTGGGCACCGAAGAACAACTTCGTGAAGCAATTCTTTAGCGGTATGTTTATCACCATCGTCATGACAGGTCTCGACCAAGAGATGATGCAGAAAAATCTGAGTTGTCGCAACATCCGCGACGCGAAAAAGAATATGATGAGCTTCAGTTTTATCATCGTGGTGGTCAATTTTATGTTTCTGTTCCTCGGTGCCGCCTTGTTTACGTATGCTAACGCGAAGGGGATAGACCTGACGAAACTCGCGAGCACCGACGATATATTTCCTACCATCACCTTGCAATATCTCGGTCCCTTGGCGGGATTGGTGTTCTTCATCGGACTGATTTCTGCGGCATATCCAAGCGCAGATGGCGCCCTCACGGCATTGACCACCTCCTTTTGCATAGATTTCTTGGGCGTGCAAAAGAAAACGCATCTCACAGAAAAGAAAAAGACCAACATACGCTATTTGGTTCACATCGGTTTTGCGCTGACGATGTTGGTGGTGGTGATAGTTTTTCGCTTCTTTTATGATAAGGCACTCATAGATAAATTATTTACTATCGCGGGTTACACCTACGGACCGTTGTTGGGCTTATACGCCTTCGGATTGTTCACACGTTTCAAAGTGAAAGATAAATGGGTGCCCTTGGTGGCGATACTTTCGCCCATCATTTGTTATGTCCTTAGCGATAACTCTGCAGCGTGGTTCGGCTATAAATTCGGCTTCGAATTGCTTATCTTGAATGGCTTGCTGACCTTCATCGGCTTAATCATTTTACGCAAACGAGCGCTGTGATTCCCAAAAAGTCGCATATCCAAGGTCTGATAGAGCAAGGCGAACATAAACGGCTTGACTTTAAATTCGAAATTTCCGATTCGCGAAAGATTGCCCGCACCATTTCTGCGTTTAGCAACACCGATGGCGGCGTTTTGTTGATAGGGGTGAAAGATAACGGCAACATTTCGGGGGTTCGCTCCGATGAGGAAATCTATATGGCAGAAGCTTCCGCAAAGATGTATTGCCAACCCGAAGTTGCCTTCAAAGCTACCCAATGGAACGAGGGCGGCAAAACGGTGTTGGAGCTGAAGATACCTAAAATGGAGGGTGCGATTTGTTATGCTGAGAATCAGGAGGGGAAATGGTTGGCGTATGTGCGTGTTGCCGACAATAATTATTTGGCAAATGCGGTCTTGTTGCGCGTGTGGAAACGGAAGTTGACGGCTTTGCCCACGCATATTCATTATACGGAGAAAGAGAAAACGCTTTTGGAATACCTGAGTTCCAACGAACAAATCTCGTCGAGCAAATTCTGTAAGTTGGCGGGAATTGCACGCAATAAGGCGGAAACTATCCTCGTTAATCTTATCATGTTGGAGGTTATCGAACTGTTTTATGATGAAAATAATGTACTTTATCGGCTCAAGTAAACAGCTTTTTGTACCTTTGCATTCGATTTCTATCTTCACCACAAAATATTTGACTTAAGAATTATGAAAAATTACCTTCGTCCATGGCTTCCATTGTTGTTTATTGTTGTTTTCGCCACCAAGTTTACTACGGCACAAGCGCAGCTTCTCGAACCTGAGAATCTTGGTCTTGTGAAATGGCTCGATTTGAAAACTGCTCAGGAACTCAATAAGAAACAACCCAAACCATTTTTGATAGATGTTTACACAGATTGGTGCGGCTGGTGTAAACACATGATGAAAACCACCTTCTCCAACCCCGGCTTGGCAGCATATATCAATGCGTACTTCTATCCCGTGCGTTTCGACGCTGAATCCAAAGATACCATAGAGTTTTTGGATAAAAAATACATCAATAAAGGCGTGGGCAACCGTCCGCCCAATGAATTGGCTATTGAGATGCTCGAAGGCAAGTTGTCGTATCCTACTACGGTTTTTTATAACAACGATTATAAGTTTAAGCTATTGGCTCCGGGCTATATGGATGTGAAAACCATTGAACCGCTATTGGTTTACGCCGTGGAGTATATCTTCAACACCACTTCGGTGGCAGATTTTCAGAAGTATTATCAAAAAGCTTTCTATCCCGATTCAACCTTTGTCAATAAGGATTCTGTGTTGTGGATGCATAGATTTAATGACGCCACCAAGAAAAACGATACGGTGAAACGCAAGACGATGGTCTTTGTCAATACATCGTGGTGCAACGGCGGGAAAGCCATGATGAAGAGTACCTTTAATAATAGCGAGATCACCGAATATATCAACAAGAACTTCCATGCGGTTTATATGGATGCGCTGTCTAAGGACAGCATCACCTATGACAATAAGGTGTATGTAACCACTTTCGACAGCCAAGCTTTTAATCCTTTTCTGCAAGCTTTGTTGGGAAATCAAGTGGCGATACCCTGCACCTTGTTCTTTGATGAAGATATGAAGTTTCTGACAAAGGTAAACCAATATCTCACTCCTGAACATCTTGACGTTATTTTACATTACTTCAACGATAATGCCTACAAGACGCAAGAATGGGATGCTTATGTGAAGACGTTTTCTAAAGATAAAAAATAGTCTCATCAACCGAACGTTAGAAACAGATCGAATGAAATGAAAGTTAGTGGATTTACCTTTATTAAGGATGCGATAAAATACGACTACCCGATAGTGGAAGCCATTAACTCTATATTGCCACTGTGTGACGAGTTTATTGTTGCCGTTGGGAAATCATCTGACGATACTCTTGCTTTAATCAAGAATATTGATAGCGATAAAATACGAATTATTGAAACCATCTGGGATGAGAGTTGCAGGCAAGGCGGTAGGGTTTTAGCGCTTGAAACAGATAAAGCTTTCGCTGCGATAAGTACCGATTCGGATTGGTGCTTTTATATACAAGGCGATGAAGTGGTGCACGAAAAGTATCTTGACAACATCTATAACGGCATGAAATTACATAAGGACGATGATAATGTGGATGGACTTTTGTTTAAGTATTTGCATTTTTATGGCTCTTATGATTATGTGGGCAGCAGTTCAAAATGGTATCAAAATGAGATTAGAGTTATCAGAAATAATAGAAGCATATATTCTTTTCGTGATGCGCAAGGCTTTCGAAAGGGAGACAATGAGAAACTTCGTGTGAAACCTATTGATGCCTATATGTATCATTATGGATGGGTGAAACCTCCTGAGGCGATGCAAAATAAGCAATTGAATTTTCACAAATATTGGCACGATGATAAATGGTTGGATGAAAACATTACGAAAGGTGCGGAATTTGATTATTCAGCAATAGATGCCCTTAAACATTTTGAAGGCACGCATCCGCAAGTAATGCATGATAGAATTCAATCGAAAAATTGGAAGTTCGACCACGATATTTCTCTGAATAGCGTATCGGGCAAAGAGAAAATGAAGTTGTTTTTAAAGAAATATATCGGATTGGATTCTTCGTATAAGAATTATCGTATCGTTTAATTTGTTTCGATGTAGTAGTAGCTGTTTTTAATTGGCAGAACAGACAACGATCTAATCGGAAATACCCTTATAATTTTCTTTTACGAATTCTCGAACATGTTTGCGACAAATCCTATCTACTTCGGTATTGAATTTAGTAATTTCTGAAACGTTTTTGCCTTGATGTGCTGCAACCTTGCTGAAGGCTACTTTAGTATTTCCAAGCTTTTGTAATAATATCTGAACCAAATCGCAATTTTGTATGAGAGTTCCTTTCTTGGTTTGGAAGTTATTGGCTAAAAGTTTTTCTTGCCTTTCGGGAAGCCTGACCACATATTGACTGTCGGTGTAAATCTCCAAAGTAGCATCAGGATAATGTTTATCCACATATTCGATGGCTTCTATAACAGCCATCAGTTCCATACGATTGTTGGTAGTGTTTTCAGCTTCGCCTTGCAATACTATTTTAGTGCCTTGCACAAAAAGTATAGCTGCCCAAGCTCCAACAGCGTGCTGCGTGTCGCAACTGCCGTCGGTATAAATAATAATACGATGCGGATTCAAAATCTTTCGCTTCGCAGATTTTGACCTTCAACCCAAAGGAGGTTAAACCGCTTCGGGAGCTAGTTGCTCTTCGATTTTTGTGAGTTGCAGTTCGTAGGTTTTGCCCACACTGACTTTAATCTTACGTTCTTTCAGCAAAAGTTTGGTTTCTGCTTTGTTGTCAAGCACATGACAGAGGTCGCGAGCGATGCCCAAGGTGCCGGCGATGTTGGTCGGTCTGCCCTTAATCAAATCGAAACTAAAGTTAACGCTTGTCTTTTGTTTTTGACCAACATGCTCAAATTCGTGTCTGTAGAGCTGTAGTGTCTGATTCTTAACATCTGTATTCTTCAGCAGCACGTGGATAACGGGTGCGTATTTCTGCCAAAGGAGGATGTATTTTCCTTCATTCATCATGATAAAAATATTTTAATGTTATGTTTGGTGTGGATAATTGGTGTGGTTTAGTAGATTATTTGGCGTATTTTAGGAATGGAAATGCGACCGCGGCAAAGGTAAGCTATTCTATTGAAAGCAAAGAATTTTTCACGATTATTATTGAATTATTTTCACTTGACACATATTCTCACTACCTTTGCACCCACAATTAATCTCATTATTTTGATTTTCGAAGAACTAAACTTAAACGATGCACTCCTGATGGCTTTAGCCGATTTGGAGTATGTATATCCTACACCCATTCAGCAGCAAGCCTTTCCCGTCATTATGGCGGGCAGAAATGTTGTCGGAATTGCGCAAACAGGGACAGGAAAAACCTTTGCGTATCTCTTGCCTTTGTTGCGCCAATTAGAATATTCTGAAAAGAAAGACCCACGTATTTTGATTGTAGCACCCACCCGCGAGTTGGTGATGCAGATATTGAATGAAATCAAGAAGCTTACCGTGCATTCCGCCATCCGCTCCGAAGGCATCTATGGTGGTACCAATATTAACACCCAAAAACAAATGGTGTATGATGGCATGGATGTCTTGGTGGCAACTCCAGGTCGTTTGATTGATTTGGCTTTGACGGGCGTCTTACGTCTGAAGAATATTCAGAAATTGGTGATAGATGAAGTGGATAAGATGTTGGGCTTGGGCTTCCGTGTGGAGTTGACCAACCTCTTAGAGCTATTGCCCGAGAAACGTCAAACCCTGATGTTCTCCGCAACACTCACGGAGGATGTGGAAGCTTTTATCGCGAAGAATATCCCCATACCTCACAAGATAGAGATTGCTGCCCATGGCACCCCGATTGACAAGATTGCCCAAACAGCCTATTTTGTGCCCAACTTTATCACCAAGGTGAACCTCTTGGAGCTATTGCTCAAGGAAAAGGATGATTTGAGTAAGGTGTTGGTGTTTGTAAGTTTGAAAAAGTTAGCTGACAGATTGTTTGAGCAGATGGACAAGCTGTTCCCCGAAAAGGTAGGCGTTATCCATTCCAACAAATCCCACAACAACCGCCTCATTGCCTTAAAACATTTTGTGGACGGCGACTTCCGTGTCTTGATTGCCACCGACATCATTGCTCGCGGAATGGACATCACCGATGTGACCCATGTAGTGAATTTCGACATGCCCGAAGAAGCAGGCGATTACCTGCACCGCATCGGGCGTACAGGTCGTGCCGACAAGGAGGGGAGTGCCATCGCCTTCATCAGCCCGTTGGAAGAAGATCGCCAATCGGCGATAGAAGACTTGATGCAGAAGCCCATTCCCTTGCTCGACCTCCCCGCCAATCTTGTTTGGTCAACCATCTATGGCGAGGATGAAAAACCTACCAGACTATTCGACAAGAACTACCTGAAGACCCCCGACCTGAAGAACTCCCAAGGTGCTTTCCACGAAAAGAAAGACAAGAACAAGAAGATAAACTTGGGCAGTGCCTACAAACGCAACCCCAAGTTCACCAAAGGCGGCAAGCGGATTAAGAAGAACAACAAGTCGGGCAAATCGCGCTATTAAACTATGGCTGAAGAGCAAACCAACAACCCCCTCCACGGCAAAACCTTGGAGATGATACTACATGAATTGGTAGAAGAATTCGGTTGGGACTATATGGCGGAGCAAGTCAACATCAATTGCTTCAAATCCAGCCCCAGCATCAAATCCAGTTTGAAATTCCTCCGCAAAACCCCTTGGGCACGCGAAAAGGTGGAGAAGTTGTATGTGTGGATGCTGCGTTGGAAATGAAAGTTTATAAACTCACTTTTAATGAAAGAGTTTTGTAATAGCTCTATTGTTGAATTGTTTTATTGCTTTTCTTCTTAGTGTAACTTAGTGCTCTTAGTCCT
>CAIWVT010000455.1 GCA_903916135.1 uncultured bacterium | reverse complement strand
TCCTGACATTCCTGCACTCCCGATAATACATGTGCGGGACAGGTCTGTGTACAGGAAAGGTCAGTAACGGGACAGGAAAATAAAGCTATAATTGTTGCCCTATAGGCATAATAACAACCTGGGTAGGAATATAATAGAGCAAGTTAGTGTATTAGAAGCTATTGGTTTGATTAAAGTGAATTGTTGATGAAAGTGCTTCTATAAAAGGAGAAAATTATTCAAGTACTATTTTTCAATCGCTTGATATATAATCTTCTGAATCTTGGTTCGTATTCCAGATGATAACAACTTATTGTTCACAGAAGATGGATAAGTTCGATTGGATAAAAAGACATAAACCAATTGGTGCTTTGGATCAACCCAAACATAAGTGCCGGTAAAGCCTTGATGACCATAACTTTCAGATGAGGCTTCTTCGCAGGTTGGTCCGTCTTGACCTTTTTCCCGTGCTGGTTTGTCAAAGCCAAGCCCCCTCCTATTTTTGTCAAATTGATAGGAAGTGAACTTAGTAACTGTTTCTGGAGTAAAGAAAATATCACCACCATACTGACCTTTTTGTAAAAGCATTTGTAATAGGATAGCCATATCATTTGAGTTTGAAAAAATGCCTGCATGACCTCCTATTCCATCTAACATAGCGGCTCCTTGATCGTTAACATCACCTTGCAGCGTCTGTTTTCTATAGTTTGTGTCAATTTCAGAAGGAATTATTCTAGATAAATCAAAGTAGTTTCGAGGTTGGTAGCACATAGTTGTTAAGCCAAGTGGATCGTAGAATTTTTCTTTCACATAGTTGGCGATACTCTCATTTACATAGCGTTCAATGATTACTTTGAGTAAATAGAATCCTAAATCGCTATAAGTATATGCATTAGAGCTACGAAGTTCTGATTGAATTATGGATTTTAAAATTGTATCCTGATAATTGTTCCTGATATAAAGATTTTCTGCAACACGATTTGAGAATCGTACTGATTTATGAGTATGATAAATGGAAGTGTCAGGTTTTCCATTAATTAGTGTTGTTTTATAGAACGGAATCCAAGCTTTTAGCTTGGCTTGGTGGGTCATTAGGTCTTTAATAATGATGTTTGCTTTATTGGAACCAACTATTTCAGGTAAATATTTCACGAGGCAGGAATCAATATTAATTTTGCCTTCTTCATAAAGCTTCATGATTGAAATAGTGGTTGCTGCAATTTTTGTTATGGATGCAATGTCGTATAAGTCGCTGTTTTTTACAGGCATTTGTTTCTCATACGTATGATAGCCAAAGGATTTATGATAAACAACCAAGCCATCTTTTGCAACTAAAATCTGACAGCCGGGGAAAATTGTGTCTTTAACGCCTTTATTTGCTATAGAATCTATCTTATTAAGAATAAGATTTTTCATTTCTACGCGCTCTAAAAATGAATATCCTAAGCGGATTTTATCTGTTGCGTATCCAGTATTCAATGGAAAAAATGGAGAAGCCGTTACAGGCAGTTTGCCATTTACACTACTGCCTCCAAAGATTGCCTCCGCTGAAGCGTGCTGAGAAAAACTATTGCTTTGATAGCCTACCAAAATAGCACTTAATTTACTTGTATCCGTAAGGTTCACCAAAGAATATGGGTTGGCAAGGAGGTTTATAATGATGCGTTTGCTTGGTTTCATTTCATTTATAAATGATAGAATGTCATCAGATAAGCCATAGTTATCAGCACCTGAATTGGAAGTTTGATTGATGGTGATAATTAAAAGATTCTTTGCTAAAAGTTTTTGTTTTAAATCAGGTATTTGTTCTGCTTTAAAATCTTTACCAAAATAAAAATGTTGTATAGGAGCATAATTATCAAGAGTCGAATCGAAAGCATTATTGCTATCTAAGGTATTGAATGAAATAGAGGCAATCTTTTGATTTTCGAGGTTTTTCAATGGTAATATTGCGTAATTATTTTTAAGAATGGTGATTGATGCCTCATGCAAACCAAGGTTGATGATGCTCGACTGTCTATTATTCAAATCGCTATAGATATTTTTAAGGTCAATTGGCTTCCGATGAAACAGTCCCGCCTTGTACTTATTGATTAAAATCTTCCGACATGAACTATCAATTCTCTCTTGAGTAATTAAACCCGTTGCGATAGCATTTTTAATATAATCCATCGCAAGTGGCATATTATCTGGCATTAGCAGTATATCATTGCCTGCTAATAATGCCTTCAATTCCAATTCACCGGGGGCTGCTTTTTCGCTTATTCCTTTCATTCCTAAGGCATCTGTAACGACTAAGCCTTTAAAACCTAATTGTTGGATTAATAAATCATGAACCACTTTTCGGGATAGAGAGGACGGTTGATTCGCAGTTGTGTCTAAGGCAGGAACAAATAAATGAGCTATCATCACAGAAGAAATGTTATTGCGAATCAGTTCTTTAAACGGAAAAAGATCAATGCTGTCAATGATTTCCTTTGAATGAGAAATTGTTGGCAAAGTTTTATGCGAATCTTTGTCGGTGTCGCCATGACCGGGAAAATGTTTTGCAGTTGACAGAACTCCCCTATCTTGCATGCCTTTCATATATGCCAATGCTTTGGATGCTACATTGTTTCGATCTTCGCCAAATGATCTGTAATTGATAACAGGATTCTTTGGGTTGGAGTTTATATCAGCATCGGGAGCAAAATTAATCTGAATACCCATACGTTTGCATTGGTTTGCAATTTCTTCACCCATCTGATAAATCAATTTATTATCTTGAATTGCTCCCAAGGTCATTTGTTTTGGAAAAGAAACGGTACTGTCTTTGAGGCGCATTCCTAAGCCCCATTCGCCATCAATGGCAATAAATAATGGCGTCTTGGCTATGGATTGCCAATAGTTTGTGTATCGTGCTTGGGTTGCCGGACCTCCTTGAAAAAAGATTACTCCACCAATATTATATTTCAGGATTTGCTCCGTAACTTCATGGTTGGCTTCTAAATTTTTGTTAGAATAAGCAGCAACCATAAACAATTGAGCAAGGCGTTCGTCGGGAGTGAGTTTTCGCATCACTGAATCAGCCCAGTGGGTTGCTTTGGCGGGTTCATCGGGCGGAATATTTACTTTATCATGGATGGGAAATACAAGACTAAGCAAAGGCAATACCAGCAGGAGTAACGTTTTTAAATTTATCATATTCAACAAAGATAAGATTAAATTAGAAATTAAAGCAATTTAGTACAAGCGTTTTTGATGATATGCTGATAAAGAAATGATCGGATCTTTTTGAATATCATGTATAAGAAGCTTGTTAGATTTGGCTACTTCCTGTAAAATATCATTAAAATAGAAAGCTATGGAGCCAACAAAAGTAATCCGTAATTTTTTTTCTTCAATTATTTTATTCATGCTGTGTTTAAAAAACGCATTAAAACTATCGAAAACTATGGTTGCAATGGATTCATCATGGATATGGTCTTTCAAAAATGGCGCAAAAGATGCCAAATAAACATTCGGTCGTTCTTTGTGGTATAGGTTTTCAAGAATTGTTTCGCGTCTTAGGTCATATTCCGTTGAAAAACTTTCCGTAAGCTCCTGTGGAAGCAAACCATAAAAATAAGCTTTCAAAAGTTCTTTCCCTAATGCTGCCCCGCTCCCATCGTCACCAATCAGATAGCCCAAAGATGGAGATACCTTACATATTTCAGCACCATTATAGTGAGCACAAACAGAACCTGTACCCAATATGGCAACATAACCTTCATCGTCGCCCAAGGTGGCTTTAGCAGCCCCCAAGATGTCACTTTGGACTTGAATGTTGGTTGCATAATTGAAAAAAATCTTCAGGATATCTTTTACGAAATTTGCTTGTATTTCTGAAACACATCCCGAACCATAAAAATAAATTTGCGTTACACGCTCTTTAATAATTTGAAAATTATTTTTCAGCGTAGAAAAAAAAGTTTCTCTATCGGTCAGATGAGGATTCAACCCGATGGTTGTGTAGCTTGAGACCTTGTTATCAGACTCTAAAAGAGTCCAATGAGTTTTTGTTGATCCGCTGTCGGCGATTAGAATCATGAGATATATTTTTATTTTTTCGGCGAAATTATAAAACTGTTTTGATTTTTTCGCAAAGAAAGCATTGTTTTACGAAAAAAAATTGTAGGTTTGTCATAAAATACGTTTTTATGGAGATTTTATTCTACGGTCTTGCTTTTTTATTGCTTGCTGCTGCGCTGTGGTTCGGGGTGAATTTTATCGTTACGCGTCGCATCAAAAACAATATCCGAGAACTGATAGACGCACTGGACCACTTTGGCGAAAGCAATTATAATTACAATTTGAACATACGTTCTAAGGATGAGATTGGTGCTTTGGCTGAATCTTTTAAGAAAACTGGCGGACGCATCAAAAAACAAACAGACGAGCTGATTGAGCGCGAACAACGTTTGGAACATTTCAACAAAGCTACGTTCGACGGTATAGTGTTGCACGAAAACGGCATCCCTATCCTCATCAATCAAGCCATGTGGAACATGACGGGTTATTCCGAAAAGGAAATCATGAAGATGAATGTGTATAATATTTTTCAGGAGCGACACTCGGGCACAGGTTTCAAAATCCCTTTGCGCCCTTATACTTACGAAACGCAAGCCATCAAAAAAGACGGTAGCAAAATCTTTGTGGAGGTGCAGGAAAGCGCGATTGAATTTGAAGGCAAAATGGTGAAAGCCTCTGTGATTCGTGACATTTCGAAACGTGTTTTGGTGGAGAAACAATTGCGTGAAGAACGCTTGATGCGCCTTTCTTGGGTTATTGACGGTCAGGAAATTGAACGACAACGTTTGGCACGGGAACTGCACGACGGTTTGGGGCAATCGCTCATTGCGTTGAAATTGAAATTAGAAAATGTGGAAGTTGATTCCGAAAAAAATCAGAAGAAGCTTGACGATTTGCGCAAGATGTTCAACAAAACGATAGACGAAATCAGGCGTATCTCATACGATTTGATGCCAGCCGGTCTCTATGAATTCGGAATCATCAATGCTTTGCGCAATCTATGCAAAGACACTGCCGAACATACCAACATCAACATAGAGTTTGAAGCAGGCAAAAATCTAAAAAACGAAAAACTCAGCGATAAATGTTGTATGTATCTCTATCGCATTACACAAGAGGCGATGAACAACTCTGTGAAACACGCAGAAGCCACTTTGATTTCGGTAAATATATTAAAAATTGAAAATTTTATCGTTTTATCAATTGCTGATAACGGAAAAGGTTTTAAATTTGAGGCGACTTATAAATATGTAGGCAATGGACTTTACAATATGCGCGAACGGGTGAATATGCTCAGTGGCACGTTTGAGGTGAATTCCGATTTAGGAAAAGGAACAGAAGTTATTGTTAAACTGCCAATAAACTCTTAATAAATAATGAAATGGAAAAGATAAAAATTATTCTAGTTGACGATCATCAAATTGTGCGCGATGGCATCAAATCGCTGCTCACCGATGTGGAAGATATTGACGTGATTAGCGAAGCCGCGAGCTACAACGAATTGCGCGAAAAACTGAAGCTGCAAAATCCCGACATCATCGTCATGGATATTTCTCTGCCGGAAATGTCGGGCATAGAAATCACGAAACTCCTTAGCGAGACCTATCCCAACCTCAAAGTGCTCATTTTGTCTATGTACACCGGAGAAGATTTCATTTTCAACGCTATCAAATCGGGAGCCAAAGGTTATTTGCCCAAAAACACTACGCGCAAAGAAATCATTGACGCCATCCGTGCGGTGTATAACAACCAAGAATATTACAGCGAATCCATTTCGAGCGTCATTTTAAAAAGCTACATCCAAAAAGCCAAGACCTCGTATATTGAACCCGACCGCCTTGAAGACCGCCTCACATTGCGCGAAATAGAAATCCTAAAACATTTTGCCGGCGGCTTGAGCAACCTTGAAATTGCCGACAAACTGTTCATAAGCCAACGCACTGTGGAATCGCACAAAAATCATATCATGCAAAAGCTTGAACTGAAAAGCACTGTGGAGTTGATAAAAATGGCGATAAAGTATAAGATCGTAGATATTTAGGGGCATTGGCTGCGCGGCATTGTTATTGTTCATTGGCTGCGCGTCATTTATGGTCATCCCGACACTCCCGACATTTCATGTGCGGGACAAGTACGTGTACGGGACAGGTTATTTGCTGCGCGTCATTTTAATTGGTCATCCCGACACTCCCGACATTTCATGTGCGGGACAAGTACGTGTACGGGACAGGTTATTTGCTGCGCGTCATTTTCTATGCGTTATTGTTTTTGGTCATTAGTTGTCATTATTAGTCATTGGTTTCGCGTCATTTATGGTCATAGTGATACGCTGTGAGACAAGGGTTTGAAATGGTGAAGTACGGATTATGCACATCGAAGTAGATATTATGCGCACCTGACTAAATATTATGCGCACCTGACTAAATATTATACGCACCTGAATAGATATTATGCGCACCTGACTAAATATTAT
>CAIWVT010000454.1 GCA_903916135.1 uncultured bacterium | reverse complement strand
GCCATCTAAACTATAATATAACCTATTCGGATTAGTTTCCTACCTAAGTCGATTATATCATAATAGTCTCTGCCTAAAAAAACAAACTTTTATGTTTAGAACTAATAATATTTCGTAATTTTGTAAACGTAAGTATTTATCGCTATTTCGTAACCATTGTACAAACACAAATATTTTTCTCATGAAATACATCATTGAAATTGCCGAAAACAAAAGAAACATTGCTGAAGAGTTTTTTAAGTCGGTTTCGTTTATCAAAAATGTAAAAGAAGTTCTTCAGGAAGATGCTGAATCCTATTCCTTAGCAGGAACACAGATGGATGTAAAAGAATTTAAACAATGGGTGGAACAAGCCGAAGATATGCCTGTGGTTTCATTAACGGATGCAAAAACAAAATGGGAACAAAAGAAGAAACAACTCAGCAGAACTATCAGGTAAAACTTTCACTCAATGCATTAAAAAACATTGACGAAATTACCGGATACATTTCTTTTATCAAGCATCAGCCATTAAATGCTATAAAGGTTGGTGATAAAATTTTCGAGACCTTTGACCATATTGAAAAGAATCCGCTAGCATATAAAGAATGTGAAGCATTACAAACAAAACATAAACTCTATCGTCAAGCAGTTTGTTCAAGTTGGATCATTATTTTCAAACTAAAGAAATCAGAAATCATAATTCTTGGTATTATTCATTCTTCAAGAAAACCTTCAAGAATAAAAGCACTGAGGAAGACTAAGAATTAGATATATTTTAGCCATAGACCTGTAACCTTAATCACAAAACAAACCTTCCATGAAACACTTCATCTACCTTATAATCCTTGCTTCCTCCCTCTTGTTCACAAACCGATCCGAAGCCCAAACCCCCACCATCAAATGGTTCCACGATGTCAATGATGCTTCCTTCGGGCAAAGCGCCGCTGGCGATATTGACCACGACAACAAACTCGAATTGGTGTTTGGTTGCTATCGCAATGACAGTTGTGTCTATGCCTTGAATGCCGAAGACGGTTCCTTGCTATGGAAATACAACACCCATCCTGCGGGCTACGAAGGCTGCAACGATGTGGCACCCATCATTTATGATGTTGACGACGACGATTCCCTCGAGGTGGTTGTTCCAAGCTCCTGCAATGGCGTTACTTTTTGTTTCAACGGCAAAAGCGGTGCCGTCAAATGGCAAACGGACACCTACGGAAGTGATTCGCCGCCCACCATTGCCGACATTGACAATGATGGCAAACCCGAGATACTGCATGGCGAATTTAGCGGCTATGTCATCTGCATCAATGCCGAAAACGGCTCCGTCAAATGGAACATTCCTGTGGATGTGTCCACTGCCAACACCCGCATCAACACCGCGCCCACCATAGTGGATTTGGATGGCGATGGCAATCTCGATTTTGTCGTTGCCAGTTGGAAAGGCGACACCAACAAAGTGTTTGCCTTCCGAGGCTACGACCATACCCTATTGTGGACCCATGCGGTGCGCGATTGGGTGTATCATGGCACCGCCGTTGCCGACCTCGACCACGATAACAAACCCGAGTTGGTTATAGGCGATTACAGCGGAAAGCTATTTGTGTTGAATGGTGAAAACGGCAGCTTAGCTTGGACTTATACCTCTCCCGAAGGCTATTATATTGGCGACCCTGCGTCCATTGCCGACCTCGATGGTGATGGTTCCTGCGAAGTGGTGTTCTCCAGTTGGTATAGGATGATAGCCCTGCGCAGCGACAGTACCTTGTTTTGGGAATACGACATTCCGAATTATCCCAGTGCGTTTCGTGGTGCGGCGCTTGCCGATGTGGACAACGACAGCAAACCCGATGTGATTTTCGGCACTAACGATGGCATGGTCATTGCCCTGAAAGGAACCACAGGCGACACCCTCTGGACCGTCAACCTCGCAGCGCATTACGGCAAAACCTTCGACATTGACCATGCACCCATCATTGCCGATTTCGACAACGACGGATTGCTCGATTTGTTCCTTGTGGGTGGCTATGCCGAATATCCTGCTTTCGAGAATGGTTACGGCAGGGGATATGCCTTGTCCATTGGTGCCGGCGCGGGACCCGACTGGCTGATGTTTCAACGTGACATCCGCCGACAATCTTCCCTCTGCGAATTCGCCACAGGCATCCCCGAGCAAACATTGGAAGTCGGGAAAGGAATAAACATATATCCCAATCCTGCGGGAAATAGCATGAGCATCAGTTTGGAGAACCCCAAAGAAGAGAGTCATACCGTCAACATATATACTGCCACAGGACAGTCCATTCAACAAACACTAACCTCAACAGGTTCACAAATAATAGTTGAAACTTCTGTCTTGCCAAGCGGACTTTATTTCTTTACCGTCCAAAACCATGATGGCATCATAGGCAAAGGGAAATTCGTAAAAGAATAAAAAAATTAATGTTCAAGAGTTCTGAATTAAAACCCTTCTCTGTGAACCTCTGTGCTTACCTCCGTGCACCTCTGTGGTTAAAAAAACTTCGAGCCTACCCAAACAAATACGAAAACAACTCCTCCACTTTCCGTATGGGGATAATTTTAATGCCATAAGTCTTCTTATCCAAGCTTAAGGAATTATATTTTGAGATAACAATCTCTTCAAAGCCCAATTTTTCGGCTTCCGAAATACGTTGTTCGATGCGATTCACCGAGCGCACCTCGCCCGAAAGACCTACTTCGGCAGAGAAACATGTTTTCATGCTCACGGGTATATCTTCATTGCTTGACAGCACCGAAGCCATCACTGCCAAATCAATAGCGGGGTCGTCAACGCGTATGCCTCCGGCTATATTCAAAAACACATCTTTAGTACCCAAGCGAAAACCGCAACGTTTTTCCAACACCGCCAACAACATATTCAAGCGCCTCAAATCAAACCCTGTGGACGAACGCTGTGGATTGCCATAGGCAGCACTGCTCACAATGGATTGCACTTCGATGAGCAAAGGTCGCAAGCCTTCGATTGTAGAAGAAACGGCTATGCCGCTGAGGTTTTCATCGCGTTGCGACAGCAGCACCTCCGAAGGGTTTGCCACTTCGCGCAGTCCGCTGTTTTGCATCTCATAGATGCCCATTTCCGATGTGGAGCCAAAGCGATTCTTCACCGAACGCAAAATGCGATACATATAATGACGGTCGCCTTCAAATTGCAGCACCGTGTCCACCATGTGTTCCAATATCTTGGGTCCGGCAATAGTGCCATCCTTGGTGATATGCCCGATTAAAAACACAGGCGTGTTGGTCATTTTCGAATACTTTTGAAACTCCGAAGCGCACTCTCGGATTTGGGAAATACTCCCTGCCGATGATTCTATCAAAGACGTTTGCAGGGTTTGGATGGAATCAATCACTAACATTTGGGGTTTCAACTCTTCTATATGTTGAAAGATGTTTTGTGTGTTGGTTTCGTTCAGGATATAACAACTTGGGCTGTTGGCATTGATGCGTTCGCTGCGCATCTTAATTTGTTGTTCGCTTTCTTCTCCTGTGATATACAGCACACGTGTATTCTTTATACTTAATGCCACCTGCAGCATCAAGGTTGACTTCCCGATGCCGGGTTCTCCGCCAATCAACACCAAAGATCCGGGGACTATGCCGCCGCCCAACACGCGATTCAATTCGTTGTTGCATGAATCTATGCGTTGAATGGTATCAATGTCTATATCTTGAATTAGCTTGGGCGTTGATTGGTTGTTGAGTCGCAAAGCGGATTTGCCCCCCGAACTTTCTTTCTGCACCACTTCTTCCACATAGGTATTCCATTCCCCACAGCTTGGACAATGCCCTATCCATTTTGAGGATTGCGCACCACAATTCTGACAAAAGAAAACGGTTTTAAGTTTTGCCATACTAATTTAAGGATTCGAACGAATTTTCTTTTCGATGATAGAAGTAGAATATCCTTCCACCAAATCTATGGTTTCAACTTTGCCACCATGCTGCAAAACGATATCGGCTCCCACGATTTGGTCAACCGTATAATCTTTTCCTTTCACCAAGATGTTGGGAGCAATATAGCGTATCAAATTATAGGGAGTCTCTTCATCAAACACAATAACCGCCGAAACAAACGACAAAGAAGCCAACACCATTGCCCTCGAATGGATATCAGATATAGGTCTGTTTTCGCCTTTCAAGTTGCGCACAGAACTATCACTATTGATACCAATGATGAGTTTATCGCCCAAGTCGGCAGCTTTTGCCAAATAATCTATATGTCCAAGATGAAGTATATCGAAACAGCCGTTGGTAAAAACCAAAGAAAAGTTTTTGAAGCGAAAATAATGCAAGGTTTTTTCAAAGTCTTCCTTCGAAAAAAAAACTTTATTTTGGATGCTTTCCAGTTTTGTCATCGGGTTTGTTATTAATGATAGGAAGCATAATTAAAGAAACAATTCCAGCTAAGATAATGATGAAGGTTTGTGCTCCCCAAATCAACCAACCCAATGCATAACCTTTTATGTGTTCAATTCCGTATATTGTTAATGTTCCAGCTACAAAATAAGGATAAATGCCTATACCACCCTGAACTACCATAATGCCTATGGTTCCCATCACCAAAACCGAAAGCACCGGATAGAAGCCCGGATTGCTGGTTTCAACAAAACAATAGAAGCACACATAGCTCATCAAATAGTACATCATCCATATCAAAACGGTATAGACCATAAACATGAAAGGATTTTTCACTTTCGATAAAGATTTCAATCCTTCCCAGAAGCCGTTTAGGATTCCAATTATTTTCTGATAGAACTTATATTTCAGTAAGTGCTTATGATAAATCAGCAAGAAGATGGTTAAACAAATCACACAAAAGATAAAGGCATATAATAAATATCCTTTGCCAAAGAATTCAAATTGTTTTTGGAGAGGTTGAGTTATTTCTTTGTTTACATATTTTGAAATTGTTTTGTACTGAATTATTAGATTTACAAAAAACAATAAAATAAAAGTAAGGAAGTCAAAAGCTCGTTCTGCAATAACTGTCCCGAACGATTTCTCAAAAGGTATTTTCTCATACTTTGTTAAAAAACTACACCGACTTACTTCTCCTAAACGAGGAAGAGCTAAATTTGCAAAATACCCAATCATCAAACTCAGGAAAGTATTTTTAAATTTCGGCCTGTAGCCAATGGTATGTATCAACATATTCCAGCGAATAGTCCTAAAGACGTGGCTTAACAATCCTATAAAAAGACAAAGTATTAACCACCAATAATTGGCTGCCTTAAATGAATTAAAAATATCTGTTATATCGTCTGGCTTAAGTTTACGTACGAATATCCAGATAAAGAAAAAACCTATTCCTAAAAATAGTAAGAGTTTAAGAGCGGTAAAAAGTTTTTTTTTCAAAGAAACTATTTTAATTGGTTTGTTTCAGAATCAGGAAAAATAACGTAAGGTGAAAAAGTCTTAGCTTCTTCAAAATCCATGCTGGCATAAGAAACAATAATAATTAAATCGCCAATTGAAACTTTATGTGCGGCGGCACCATTGATGCCAATAGTACAGCTTCCCCTCAGTCCTTTAATTACATAAGTGTTGAAACGCTCGCCGTTATTGATGTCGTAAATATGCACACGTTCATTTTCGATAAGATTTGCTGCTTCCATCAAATCTTCGTCAATAGTAATACTTCCGATATAATTCAATTCGGAATGGGTAACTTTTACCCTGTGGATTTTTGATTTTAATACTTCGATATTCATGATTTTGCAAAATTACAAAAAATTTTCATGTTATCAATCAAACGAACATTATCTATAAAAATTGCTGCGAATGCTCTTGGGCTTTTTGAGTCCTCCCAACTGCTAATAGATTGAAAATTATTCTCATCAGCAATTTCAAAATAGTCAAGCTTAAATTCAGGAATAGCTGAAATTTTGGCAACAAATTCCGCCTTAACTTCTGCAACACTTGCTATAGCTGAATGCTCCACACAATTCTTCAATAGTGCATAGATTTGAGGAGCTATCGCACGTTGATGCTCCGTTAAGCGTACATTTCTCGAACTCATTGCCAAACCATCCGCTTCTCTTATAATTGGGCATGGAACAATTTCGATATCAAGGTTCAATTGTTTTACTAATGCCTGAATAATCATCAATTGTTGGAAATCTTTTTCACCAAAATATGCTTTATCGGAGTTTATTATTTCAAAAAGTTTTTTAACAACAATAGCTACACCATTAAAGTGCCCTGGACGAAAAGCACCTTCCATCACTTTTTCAAGTTGTCCGAAGCTAAAGTTTTCATTAGGCGCTTTTGGATACACTTCCTTTACGGAAGGGATAAACAACACATCGCACCTGTTTTTTTTCAATAATTCAATATCCACATCGTTTTGAATAGGGTATTTATCAAAATCCTCTTTATTGTTAAACTGCACCGGGTTTACAAATATACTGCAAACCACATAATCATTCTCGCTCTTTGCTTTATCAATCAATGAAATATGCCCTTTATGGAGTGCTCCCATAGTAGGAACAAACCCAATTGTGCTGTTTTCATTTTTCAATAAACCTATTGCTGTCTTAATGTCTTTTATTTGAGAAAAAATCTGCATATAAAAATTTTTGCAAACATATAAAAAGTAATTGAAACAACATGTTTTTTGAAGCAAGATTATTTTGAATTCTTAATTTTTTCTTTTCTAATTGGGTTTAGTTGAAATAAAAATTTAAACATTTCGTTTGTTAAATGACTTATGTCAAATTTGGGGAAGCACATACAAATAAAATCATAATGTCTTCAGGAGATGTAATCTACTTTTGAATATTTTTATAAAACTATTATGGTTGTACTCGAAAAGAGTCTTGCAAAATTACATATTTCTTCATAGAGACACTCCATCACCGACATTAGTATTATTTATTAAGAAATTTGCTTTTTCAAACTTCTTTGCCAAAAATCATCAGAAAATAATAGAAATAAAAATAAATAAATGTGCCTTTTAAAAATAAATTTGTAATTTAGCAAACTTTTTTGATGAAAGAAAGTATATGAAGAAAACATATTATGAGCGCCAGTATATTACCAAAATGTATATAATGAAAAATCAAATAATTGCCTTTTCCGTAAAAATAAGTCATTCAAGCAGAGTTCTGTTTGTGCTGTTTTTCGTATTGTGTCTATATACTCAAGGAAAAACCCAAACACTTCAAATTGATACTGCACAATCATGCCCAGGTGATACTGCAAGTGCTTCAATGAATATCGTATCCATTAATAATATAGGGGCTATCACATTGTATGTTGGATATGATACGGCTATGGTGGACACCATTTATTTAGCAAACATCAATCCTCTTCTTTCAAGCGCGATGTTCAATGATATGACGAGTGGGGTTGGCGGTCCACGTCTTGGAATATTAGCGATTTCTTGGTTTGCAAGTGCCCCTGGCATAAATTTTAGCACAGCAATTTTAGCTGATATTAAGATGAAAGTACTGGGAGGAAGTTGCCCATTGAGTTTTGTAAACGGATGCGAAATTGCTGATTACACTGCTCAAACTATTAATGTTAATTATATAAATGGAAATTTGTCTGTTCCTTATAATCCTGTAGTTACCTTACAACCCTTACCACTATCTATAAATACAACGGAAAACGGGTTTTACACAATAACTGCTACAAACAATGATAGTATTCGTTGGCAAATAAACCAGGGTGGTGAGTGGATTGATGTTCAAAACAACACCATTTTTCAAGGCTTTAATAAGGACACGCTTTTCGTCAATCATCCAACTACAAGCTTAAATGGAGCTTTTTTCAGATGCTCAGTAAGTAATCTTTGTACGTCAATAAACTCTGACTCCGCGATTTTACAAATAGCGGATTTATCTGGGAATGGTAGTGAATTATCTTTTGCAAATATATATCCAAATCCTTTTACTGATCATATTTCAATAGATTTTATTCATTCAACTTTTATTGAAAAGATAAATATGTATCAAATAGATAGTAAATTTGTAAAAACCATTATAAAAAAAGAATATTCCTCACATCTAATTATTTCCAATTTAAGTGAATTTAAAAACGGAACTTATTTTCTTGAAATTATTTCAGAAAATAAAAGCAAAATGAAATTAAAAAACATTTT
>CAIWVT010000453.1 GCA_903916135.1 uncultured bacterium | reverse complement strand
TAGAACACTGAATTATTGCCCCTTTTCAAGGGGTTGGGGTTTCTTCCTGCTTTATCACTACCCTTTTTCAAGGAATTGTGGTTTCTTCCTGCTCTAAAATCCGCCCTCATCCGCGCTGCGTAGCATCCGTTTCATTCGCGTTCTATCGTTCCTCAAAAATTCATATTAAAAAAAACCACTTTTTCGCCGCCCAATTCAACATAAGATAGTATCTTTGCCTGCTCAATTTATTCAATTTATTTATCAAAAACATAAGCAACATGATTACAAACAATTTCGTCAACAGACACAACGGTCCCCGCGGAAAAGAAGTGGAGGAAATGCTCCGCAAAATCGGTGTAAACTCCTTGGAAGAACTTATTGACCAAACCATCCCCACCTCTATCCGCCTGGCGCAACCGCTGAGCATAGCGCCGGGCATCAACGAATATGAATTCTACAACCATATCAAAGCCGTTGGCGCACAGAACAAAATGTATAAATCGTATATCGGCTTGGGCTATTATGGCTGCATCACGCCGGGCGTCATTACCCGCAACATCTTAGAAAATCCGGGTTGGTACACCGCTTACACGCCTTACCAAGCCGAAATCAGCCAAGGACGCCTGGAAGCGCTCTTGAATTACCAAACCGTGATAGCCGACCTGACCGGCATGCCCATCGCCAACGCATCCCTGTTGGACGAAGGCACCGCGGCCGCCGAAGCGATGGTGATGTTTTTCAACGCCCGTAGCCGCGACCAAATGAAGAACAACGTCAATCGCTTTTTCGTGAGCAAATGTGTGTTTCCGCAGACTATCGAGGTAATTAAGACCCACGCCAAACCCCTTGGCATCGAACTCGTGATAGGCAAACATAAAGAAATTACCTTCGACAGCAGCTACTTTGGCGCTTTGGTTCAATACCCGAACGCTTACGGCAGGGTGAATCACTATGCCGACTTCGTTAGTCAGGCGCACTCGGTAGGCGTTAGCGTAGCCGTTGCTGCCGACTTGTTGTCGTTGACCCTGCTCAGCCCTCCAGGCGAATGGGATGCCGACGTGGTGTGTGGCAGCAACCAACGCTTTGGTCTGCCGATGGGTTTTGGCGGTCCTCATGCGGGATTCTTCGCCGTGAAGGAAAAATTTAAACGCAACATCCCCGGTCGTATCATCGGCTTATCCGTTGACGCCAACGGCACTCTCGCCTATCGCATGGCATTGGGCACACGCGAGCAACACATAAAACGCGAACGCGCCACCTCGAACATCTGCACCGCCCAAGCGCTACTGGCAATCATGTCGGGCATGTATGCCATCTATCATGGTCCGAAAGGACTCAGCGACATTGCCCGCCACATCAACATTTTGACAGGCGTTTTATCCGCAGAGATACAAAAATTGGGTTATGTGCAGGCAAACGAATACTTTTTCGACACACTGAAGATTGAACTGCCCGCAACGGTCAGCATGGAAGACATTCGCCGCATGGCATTGGACAACAAAATCAACCTGCGCTACATAGGCGAGAGCACCTTAGGCATTTCATTGGACGAAACCACCTCGCTGAAAGATGTGAATCTGCTGTTGAGCATTTTTGCGAAAGCAAACAATAAAACTTTTGCGGATTATGTGTGCAACAAAAGCGAATGTGAAAATATTATGACCTTTCCCGATCATCTGAAACGCACGTCGAGCTATATGACGCACCCCGTTTTCAATAGTTATCACTCCGAGACCGAAATGATGCGCTACATTAAAAAACTGGAGATAAAAGACCTGAGCCTGAATCGCTCCATGATTCCACTGGGTTCGTGCACCATGAAACTCAATGCCGGCACCGAAATGTTTGCGATGAGTTTTCCCGAATTCGGCAACATCCACCCCTTCGTTCCTGCCGACCAAGCCGAAGGTTATCTCTATATGATTAAAGAATTGGAAAAAGATTTGTGCGACATCACCGGATTTGCGGGTATCTCTTTCCAGCCCAACTCGGGCGCGGCAGGCGAATACACCGGTTTGATGGTGATTCATCAATATCATGCCTCACGCGGTCATCATGAACGCGACATCGTGCTGATTCCTGCCTCTGCCCATGGCACCAACCCCGCAAGCGCCGTTATGGCTGGCTTGAAGGTCGTCGTGGTGAAATGCGACGAGAACGGCAACATAGATACCGAAGATTTGCGCGAGAAAGCCGAGTTTTGCAGGGACACACTTTCGGCTCTCATGGTCACTTATCCTTCAACGCACGGCGTTTTTGAAGAAAACATCCTCGAGATTGTAGATATCATCCACCGCAACGGAGGACAGGTGTATATGGACGGCGCTAACATGAATGCGCAAGTTGGATTCACCAGTCCGGCACGTATAGGCGCTGACGTGTGTCACTTAAATCTGCACAAGACTTTTGCTATTCCGCACGGCGGAGGCGGTCCCGGCGTGGGTCCCATCGGCGTTGCGCAACACTTGGTTGACTTCCTGCCGCAACATATCTATTGCACATGCATCAACAGCCAGAACGGCATCACCGCCGTGTCGTCAGCTCCTTTCGGCAGCGCCATGGTGTTGACCATTTCGTATGCTTATATCAAATTGATGGGCGGCGCAGGCTTGACGGAAGCCACCCGCTATGCGATTTTGAATGCCAATTATCTCAAAACTTGCCTCGAACCTTACTATCCCATCCTCTACACAGGCTCGAAAAACCGCGTTGCTCACGAAATGATACTCGACTGCAACGCCATAGAACACGAAACGGGCATCGCCGCCATTGACATAGCCAAACGTTTGATGGATTATGGCTTTCATGCGCCCACGGTGGCATTTCCGGTTCACGGCACGCTGATGGTGGAACCCACCGAGAGCGAACCCTACTACGAACTGAACCGTTTTGTGGAAACGATGATAGCCATTAAAAAAGAAATTGACGACATAGCCTGCGGCAAAGCCGATAAGATGGATAATGTTATCAAACATGCGCCCCACACGGCGCAGATGATAGCCGCTGACGACTGGAAGTTCCCCTACAGTCGCCAATCAGCATCCTTCCCCATGGCATGGTCGGGCGATGATAAATATTGGCCCACCGTCACGCGCATTGACGATGCCTACGGCGACAGAAACTTGTGTTGCACTTGCCAACCTATTGAAAACTCTAAATAACGGAGCTTCCGTGTTGCCCGAAGCATGATACTTTAGTGCTTCGGGCAATAATTTGTTTGGGTCAGTTTTATATCCGAGCAAATAATTTTCGTACTTTTGCGTTTTACTTTCAAACTTTAAAAAATCATGAGTAGATATAACGAACAAAACTATTCCGGCACACTCAGCCAAAGCGTTGACACTGCCACTTTGTCCAGAACATTTATGATGCGCGTGTTTTCGTGGATGTTTTTGGCATTAACCATCACCGCCGTCACCTCTTTTATTTGGGCAGCCAATCCTTCTTTGATGATGCTGTTGATTGATGTGGAAGCCAAGGGGCTTTCGACCCTCGGATGGGTAGTCATGCTGGCACCTTTGGGCTTCGTGCTGCTGATGTCGTTCGGATTTCAAAAACTTTCCGCCCCACTGATGATGTTGCTGTTCATCGTTTATTCCGTCATCATGGGCATGAGCTTGAGCTTTATCTTTCTGGCATACAATATCGGCACTATAGGCACCACCTTTGCGATCACGGCAGGCATGTTTGGCACTATGGCTATCGCCGGATGGTTCACCAAAACCGATTTGACGAAATTTGGCTCCATTTTGATAATGGGCGTGGTAGGTTTGATCATCGCCATGTTGGTCAATTTCTTCCTGAAAAGCAGCATGATGGATTATGTCATCAGCATCATCGGCGTGCTAATCTTCACCGGCTTGACCGCTTACGATGTGCAAAAACTTAAACGCATCGGCGCCACCGTTGAAAACGGCAACACCCTTGCAGCCAAAATGGCAATCATGGGCGCACTCACTTTGTATCTCGATTTTATCAATTTATTCTTATTCTTGCTGCGCTTGATGGGCGGCAGAAAATAATCACATTTTCCAAAAAAAGTATTTATTATGAAAGCATACATTTTTCCCGGGCAGGGTGCCCAGTATGTTGGCATGGGTAAAGATTTATATGAAAAGTTTCCCGTAGCCAAAGACCTTTTTGAAGAAGCCAACAGTATTTTGGGCTTCAGAATCACCGACCTGATGTTTTCGGGCACCGACGAAGACTTGCGTCAAACCAAAGTGACCCAACCTGCCATTTTTCTTCACTCGGTGATATTAGCCGCTGTGATGGGCGACAAATTCAAACCCGAAATGGTTGCCGGACACTCTTTGGGCGAGTTTTCTGCTTTGGTTGCCACCAAAGCCTTGACATTTGCCGATGGTCTGCGCTTGGTTGCTCGTCGCGCCAATGCCATGCAGCACGCCTGCGAACTAGTTCCTTCCACCATGGCTGCCATCATAGGCTTAGCCGACGACAAAGTGGAAGCTATCTTGAAAACTATTGACGACATTGTGGTGCCGGCGAACTACAACAGCCCGGGACAATTGGTTATTTCGGGCAGCATGAGCGGCATTGACAAAGCCTGCGAATTGATTAAAGCAGCCGGTGCGCGTCGTGCGTTGCCGCTGAAAGTTGGCGGCGCATTCCACTCACCCCTGATGGAACCTGCTCGTATTGATTTGGCAGCAGCGATTGACCATACGGAATTTCATAAACCCGTGTGTCCGATATATCAAAACGTGAACGCGATGCCATTCACCAACCCCGATAGCATCAAGCACAACCTCAATGCACAGTTGACTTCACCCGTGTTGTGGACTCAAATTATTACCAACATGGTTGCCGATGGCGGAAAAGTATTCGTCGAAGTGGGTCCGGGAACTGTACTGCAAGCTTTGGTGAAAAAGATTGCCCCCGAAGTGGAGGCGATGAGTGCGGAAATTTGATTTGAGTTAGTTTATACCGATGCGGCATACTACCAGATTTGATTTGGATTATAATTATGCAAGTAATGGTATAATCTGCGAACATCTGCGTTCCAATTCTTCCCTCCTTTGTTCATACCGATATGGAATCTGTAATGGTATTACTGCAAAATAGATTTCTTACGTCGAATTACATCTGTCAAGGCATGTTGCAGATATTCTTTTGCCATCATAATCATATCAAAATCATTTGGAAATGGCATAGGTCCATTGCCCAAACGACGTTGGGTGTCATGATTCAAGGCTTGCAAATCGCCATGAGTGACAAGATACATATTGTTGAAAACGGAGTTGGCGGTTATGGGCTCGGATTGTATCAATTGTTTGGTGATGTTGTTATAAAAATCAACGCGCCCCGACAACACGGTTTCTTTGTTTTGGGCGATTTCGGCAACATCGCAAGAAACTCGGATATATTTGGGCGTTTTGATGTCGTTGCCCGCACTGTCTTTCATCACATTGCCATTATTATCCAATTTATAAATAAAGCCATCTTGAACTTCTTTGGACTCTACCCAATTTTTCTCTTTCAGGCGTTCGGGCGACACATCTATCACTTTTAAGTTGAGCACTATGGCATAATCATACACAATGTCTTTTTGCTCCTGAGTGTCAAACAGCACCCATTTTGAATTCATATCATCCAAAGAAACAAACATAAATTCGTTTTCGAAATCCTTAGGCAAGGCTGTGTAAGAATTGTTTTGCATCATAAACAACACGTGTGAAGTGCCTAATGCTTTAGCTTTTTGCAACAAATCGTCCACATCTTTGTAGTTAGTGTAATAGTTTTTCACGTTGACAAAATCTTCATAGGCATCGCGAGCAGCCATCTTCTCGTTCTTCGCCAAGCGGGATTTGCCATGTACATAAAAATATTCGCTGGCTTTTTTCTGCGCTTCGATAATAGCATCGTCGTAATTCACCATCTCGAAACCTATGGCAACCAACACCACGGGATTGAGTGTCTTTACGAAATTTTGACGGTTTTTCAGTTGGTTATAATTGGAAAACACTTCCGCCCAAATGTCGGGTTGTCCTGTCCTGCGCAGATAAGCAATGCGGTCGAGGTTTTGTTGTTGGGCTTGGCTAAAAGCAAGCTTCAGTACCGCAATCTCCTTTTCTTTGTCAGGTTTCTTTTGAAGGTGCTTGACGGATTTAGTGACCGCCATACTATAATTGCCTCGTTCCAAAAATGTTTTGGAGGAAGTGCATCCTACCATCAAAAGGAGCACCATCGAGATATAAATTAGTTTTTTCATAACAGCAGATATTTAATACTCACCAAAATAATATTATTCATTCTCATTGTGAGGTGCATCATCTATAGCAAAAATAAAGCCAATCATGTTGTCTTTGTTTTTTTTGGGAATGCCATAGATGCTAAAATGCTTATTAGCAATATTCCGACGATGATATAAAGTGACATAGCCGTGGTGAAACCTACTTCTTTCAGCCATTCGTTAAAGATGAGTTTGAACCCGATAAAGGTAAGTAAAATGGACAGACCATGCTTCAAATAGTGGAACACATTGATGACATTCAACAACACAAAGAACAAAGAGCGCAAGCCCATGATGGCAAATATGTTGGAAAAGAAAACGATGTAAGGGTCAGCGGTGATGGAAAAAATAGCGGGGACACTGTCGGTGGCAAAAATAATATCCGAAAACTCGATAACGCAAACCACAATAAACAAGGGCGTGAAATAGAACTTCCCTCGTGGTTTTTTGATAAAGAAATGATTCCCCACATACTTGGGATACACCCGCATATATTTGGCAGCAAAACGCACCACGGGATGCTTGCTCACATCCATTTTTTCTTCGGCTTTGTTGCGTTCCACAAACATTTTTATCCCTGTATAAATCAGCAAAGCCCCGAAAAGATAGAGAAACCATGAGAACTG
>CAIWVT010000452.1 GCA_903916135.1 uncultured bacterium | reverse complement strand
CGTCTACCTCAACTCCTTGTTCAATCAAATCACTGTTACCATGTATGTATATGTGAAAATTCTTATCTAGCTTCAAAACACTTTTAAATACTCTTGCTTGTTTTTTTACAGCTTGAAGGGATATTTCAAAGTTGTCAGTAGGTTCAATTTCATTTTCTTGTCGATAGTTATTGTCAAAATTATGGAATGAATTTATTATTTCTGAGTCTTGAAAAACTTCCTTTTCAAATTGTTTTTGGTCAAATGCTTCATGTGTTTTGAAATATTCAACTGAACGATTCAACAAATCAATTTGGTCGGCTTTGGTTACTTCAAATTCATTTGAAAGTTGTTTAGTAACAAAATTCTTGGCAATTCCTAAAAACTGATTTGTTTTATGAAATTCATTAGCAACAGGTTTAACTTTTAAAAAATCATCTTTCCAATATTGGGCTTCTGAAGATTTGTTTGAACTATCAATTATTAATATTCTAAATCCACTTTCTTTGTCGGTATTAAAAATAATACAACCTTTATCCATTCCCTTGATTTCAAAACCGAACTCGTGATTAATATTGTACTTCGTTTTGCTACTTTTCATTTTAAGAAATGGAACATCTGTTTCAGATTTAAATATTCCAATAGCATAAATAATTTCATCATCTAAAACAACATTTGAAAAGTAGGCGATATTCAATTCTCCACCTTTTATTTTAGGGTGCATGGAATGTTCATAAAGCAGTTTGGCAATGTTTTGAGAACATGAAATAAACTCTTGCGGCTTCGAAAATATATTTAACGCTATCGAATAAACGTCATTCATTTCTAATTTCACAGAATGTGTAAACGAATAAAATTCTTCTGCTTTTATTGACAAAAAGAAATATCTCAATAAGAAATCTTTTGTCTCTTCCGAAAAAAAAGTTAATTCATCGGAAAGTTTTATGTACTCATCCCTTAATTTATTACCAACATGATGGGTAATTAAATTTTGAAGTTCAGCTTGAGTAAAATCTAAAGTTGTCATACAATCGGTGTATATTGTTTACTTAGGTTTTGAAGTTTGCACCATTCGTATTTTTCAGTTTTATATTTTTCAAACTCTTTAAATAGTTGAGTTTTTATTGATTGAATAGGTACGGTTGAGTATTCGTCTTTAGGATATATTTTTGGAATATCCACCACAAACTCAATGTTTCCAATTCTTGTTTTAAAATCATAACCACTAAATCCGAACCTGATTATACAGCTTCCCTCAACTGATGTTAGTTGGAAATCATAAATAATTTCCATTTCAGACAATTCCATGAATTTGTGCAAGTTTTTATCTTTTAAAAAAGGTAGTTCATGTAGTTTTTCCCCATTGATGTTCAACTCCCGAACTTTAGCTAGTTCAAGCCATCTTATATCTCTATGTAATGTTTCTGTTGGGTCAGGTCCAATATCCAAAAAAGTTGCTCTTGTATATGTGAAAACATCATTTCCTTCTGTTAGACTTAATAAAAACTGAATCCTTTCCTCGTTTGTAAAATCCCTATATAAAATTCGTTGAATTTCTTTTTGAGGATTCATGTAATTGTTAGTCTTGAAATGTCTCTCAAGATTTTTTGACACTTTCTCTGCTATGTCTGTTGTCTCAGGTGAAGTATGAATGATTTGAAGTTGAACTTTATTATCTTTTGTTGTTATTTTTTCAAAAGTTACTTTGCCTTTGAATTCGTTTTTCCCTCTAAACCATGGCTTGCTGTAATTGTTCGTTTCACATTTAAAATCCAAAGAAATTTTGTTTGGATTTTTATCAATCATTTTGAAGTTTGGATTTCCAATTACTTTATACTTGGGAAAATTTGTTTTTATAATATCCTGAATATCGAAATTATCAGGAATTGCCGCAATCAGACTTTTGTTTGTCTCCCATTCCAAAGTTCTTGTGATTGTTTTTTCCCTGTCTTCTTTTGCTTGAAGCCTTTCTTTCAAAAACTCAAATTCATTAGGGCTTAACAGCGAAGTTACTAGAATAGGAAAAGTACTATCCTCATCACAATTATTTACGAATATTCCTTTCATTCTAAGAAGTTGCCTTCGCTCTCTATCTTTGATTGAATCATGTTGTAATATTGCTCTTAGCGAATCGCCAAAGGGGAGAAACCTATTTATGTTATCTTGTATTTTTTCCATTAGTTTCTAAAATTTGAATTAAAGCATTCTACTGAAAGAGAATTTGTAAAGGAGGATTCTTCAACAAGTTGTTTGGCGTTTTCAACAAGTTGTTCGTGTTGTAAACGATTATAATCAGGGAAAGCAATAATTGTATTAGATTGTAAATTAGCTGTAATATTTTTTGCTAGACCTATTAACTTAATTAGCTCCTCTTCATCAAACTTCTCTCTTGAAATAAGGATAAATGTATTTTTATTTACTTCAGTTTGAACTCTTATTGGAAGAACGTTTGAACCTAAATATTGGACTGGCATAATTCTACCATTCTTTGGTATTTCATTGTCGTGATTTAAGCCTGTGCTGAAATATGTAAATTCAATTTCTATTCCTGAAAATTTTCGTTTAACAAATTCAATTGAATTAAAAAAGAATTCAATCTTTTTATTGTCTATGAGGAATATACCATCATGGTTGAAATCTTTTGGGGCTTCGAGTTTTGATAACTTTTCTAACAAATCATAATCATCATCATCAACATTATTCAACCAAAATATTACTCCACGATCAAAAGTTGTTTCGATACCTGAACGATTATTTATATTTTTTGACCTTATTTCCGATTTTTTGAATGATTCAATAGCCATTCCTAAATCTCGATAATATGATTTGAATTTCTCAACAGGTGTCTTTGGATAGTTATCTTTACTGTATTTGACAGAAATCAAAATATTCTCAAGAGTTTGTGAAATCATAGGGCTTTTATAATGAAAATAAGCATCAATTCCATGAGAATCTTTCTCATGCTTATCTGGATCAATGCTCGGAATATCAAAGTTGCGAACTGGGTTATTCCATCCGATTAAAGCAAGAAAATCTGCAACGATGTCCTCGCCAACTTCTCCAATGCGTTTTGAAAACTCTCCCATTTGTGTAATTATTTAAAAGTTAAATTTAATCAATAAAGTTAGTTATTTGGGGATTGATAATATAACATTCTTTGATAAGCTTCAGTTTTAGGATTGGCTCGTAGTGGTTTGACAATGTGTGTAATGTTGATCATAAATTGTTTCAAAAAATGCGTCAAAAGTAAAAAATGTAATACATCTGGTACCCTTGAATATTGGCTATCCTGTCTTAGTAATATTTCGATTTTCTGTCCAATCACAATAGTTTTCTTTTTAATCTCATTCCGTTATTTGTGTTTTTCTACACTTTGCGGTAATCTATATATTCCTCAATCTTGAAAGATGTACACGATATTTCCCCAATTGTTATGCTATGTTTACCTTTTGTCATTTTTACCATGAGTCAAATTTTTTACAAAGATACATAAGATTTTCATAATACCGACTATTCATCAAAAAAAAATCAAATTATCGCAAAAAAATAATATTCATCACTATTCTCTCCCAAACTCTTCCTACTTTTGAAGTTTTTTTTGCATAAACCAAAAATTTATGCATTATGTCAAAGAAAAAGAAACCAAAGAAAAATAAGATGCCGCCTCAGCAGCCCAAGCGGCGCAAGAGTTTGCCCAAAGAAGCAAAGGATATGATGTTGGAGTTGGACACGGTGGTGTATATCAACCGCAAAGATGGTTGTACCCGCTACCATCTTATTGATGGTGATTTCAAATTGGTAGATGCCACGCTCGCGCTGTTGGATGCGTGGCTGAGGGATGAAAATTTTCATCGTGTGCATAAAAGTTCGATAGTAAATTTGAAACACATCAGCAGAGTGGATCCTTGTGGTGATGGGTTGATGTTGATTTTGACAGGGGAAATCCCTATAAAAGTGTCGAGAAGTGAGAAAAAAACGTTCCGCGTTAAATATTCGATATATAAGGCAATCAAGCGGTTGAAAGACGAAAAAGGCGGTTCGGAAAATTGACAATTTAAATCTCATTTATTCTATTTAAATTTGCACTCGATGTTTTATTATGAAATTTGAGTCTAAAAATTATTAATCACTAAAAAAAAATAACATGACAACAGGAAAGTATAAGCCTACATTAGGCGGTTTAGCAAGAACAGATTATAACGGGGTGAACAATCAAGCAGGTCTGTTTCTACAGAATATGTATGAATTTCCACTAATTTTTGTGGGACCAAAACCTGCTAAAGCTGATTTTCAAGCGCAGTATGATTTGTCGGTGCCTGCCACAGAAAACGCTATAACAGGCGGTCCACATGAAAAAAGCATCCGCAATGCCGAAAATGGCGCATTGTTGGATATGATGACTGACGAAATTATTCCCTATTTGGTGCCGGTTTGTGGCGGCAATAAGGTGATGATTGAGAAGTCAGGAGCTATTCCAAGTCGTGATAAAACAAAGCAGACCGTTTTTCCCAAACCAGTTATAAGTAAAGTGGTGCGGGGAACAGAAGCCAAGACGGTGAAAGTTAATTTGGTGAAAGGAAAAGGAGAAACAAAATTGAAAAAAGGTTCGAAGCTATACCTTCTTTACATTTTTGCTGCCATTGATTCCCCAGCACCAAAAGAAACTATCACCTGCACAAGTTCTTTTAAATTGATTGCTAAAAATGTTACAGTATTAGTAGAGCAATTTTATGCAGTTGCCATACAAAATTCAGCAGGAATTTCTGAACCATCCAATAGAATCGGTTTTACACTCACAAATTAAGCTCGTTTTGGGTAGGCAAAAAACACGAACAGCATTACTATTTAAGGACACCATAAACATTTTTAGGGTGTCCTTTTTTTATGAAAGCTGTCTTGCTTTGTTAAAATAGAAGCTTATTTATATTGTCTTTGTCGTAAAATAGAAGCTGAAAAAGACACGATTTTGACGATTTAGTACATGTAATTGGTCCGCAATGACATGTAATTGGTTCGCAATGACATGTAATTGGTTCGCAATGACATGTAATTGGTCCGCAATGACATGTAATTGGTTCGCAATAACAGGTAATTGGTTCGCAATAACAGGTAATTGGTTCGCAATAACAGGTAATTGATTCGCAATAACAGGTAATTGGTTCGCAATGACATGTAATTGGTTCGCAATGACATGTAATTGATTCGCAATAACAGGTAATTGATACGCAATAACAGGTAATTGATACGCAATAACAGGTAATTGATACGCAATTACAGGTACTCTTTGGCGTTTTATTAGTACGAAAAGTTTTTAATACAGTAAATGTGAGCTGATTATAAGCGTGACTTGTGATTGGGTTCTTTCTTGTTACACAGAGATTCTCCCGACCTTCGGTACGGGACAGGACGGAGCTATGGAGATACACAGAGGTTATACGGAAGATTGTTCTATTGTTAAATTGTTAGATTGTTGATGGTTCATGGTAGGGGCAGAAAATTTTCCGCCCCTACTGGCAAGCTGAATTATTATATTGTTGAATTGTTCTATTGTTCTATTGTTTTTTTCTTAGTGTAACTTAGTGCACTTAGTGTCTCCGTGGTAAAAAATAAATACCAAATCCAAATTCCCATCGTTATGTAAACATCACCCCAATAGTGGTGCAATTATTGAAATACATATCTAAATCTAAATTCATGAAAACAACAACAACTTTTATTCTATCATTATTGATGTCGGTGATAGCATTCTCGCAAACTTCAACAGGCTTCTATGATTTGAAAGCCAAAACCATAGACGGTGAAACATTGCTGTTTTCATCGCTGAAAGGCAAAAAAGTATTGATAGTCAATACGGCATCCAAATGCGGATTCACACCGCAATATAAGGCTTTGGAAGCATTATATACGAAATACAAAGACCAAAATTTTATCATCATAGGATTTCCTGAAAACAATTTTTTAAGTCAGGAGCCCGGGAGCAATACGGAAATAAAAGAATTCTGTACCAAGAATTATGGGGTGACGTTTCCGATGATGTCGAAAATCAGCGTGAAGGGAGATGATATGGATGCCGTTTATCAGTGGCTGACTTCCAAGGCTCAGAATGGTGTGATGGATTCGAAAGTGAAATGGAATTTTCAGAAGTATATGATTGACGAAAACGGGAATCTAATTGGCATGGTGGAACCTGCCGAAACACCTGATTGTGATAAAATATTGAACTGGATTAACGGGAAGTGATAAGCTCCCACTTTTCAAGCTCCCCGCCTTATTGGCGCAGTCGGGCATGCAAAACAATATATTGATGAATTGTTTTATTGTTTTATTGTTGTGTCTTCTTAGTGAAACTTAGTGATCTCCGTGTCTCCGTGGTTTTAAAAGTTACACAGAGATTCACAGAGCAAAAAGAGATGCGCAGAGCTTTTACCTAATAGTCTAATAGTCTAAAGCCTAAAAGCCTAATAGTCTAAAGCCTAAAAGCCTAAATCAAATCAAGCGCCTCCCCAATAAGCCCGCACACCTCTTCAATCTCCTCCATCGTGATGGTCAAAGGTGGCGAGATGCGGAACGCCGTGTCGCAAAACAAAAACCAATCCGACACAAATCCTTTCTCGGTGCCCAAGCGTATCAGTTGATGCAGTTTGTCGGCATCGCCCAATTCCACCGCCATCAGCAAACCTTTATAGCGGATTTCTTTCACCGCAGGATGAGCCGCCAAGAGCTTATCGAACAAGTCGGCTTTCGCTGCGATGTCTTCCGCGCTGATGTTGTTTTGCAGATAGCTGAAGGCAGCCAATCCTGCTGCGCAACTCACGGGGTGTCCGCCGAAGGTGGTGATATGTCCCAAGGCAGGGTTAAAGCTGAGCGTCTCCATAATCGCTTTCGAAGCGATGAAAGCGCCTAAGGGCATGCCCCCGCCCAAGGCTTTTGCCAACACCAATATGTCGGGCACCACGCCATAATGTTCAAAAGCAAAGGGCGTCCCCGTGCGGCAGATGCCTGTCTGTATTTCGTCGAACACCAACAAGGTGTTGGTTTCTTTGCAGCGCGCGGCTAACTGTTGCAGAAAATCATCAGCAGCCACACGGATGCCGGCTTCCCCTTGTATGGGTTCCACCACCACACAGGCGGTTCTGTGGGTGATATGCTGCAAATCGTCGGTGGCATTAAAATTCAGGAAACGTATGTCGGGCAACAAGGGGCGAAACGCTTGTTTGTAGGTTTCGTTGCCCATGAGGCTTAGCGCGCCTTGGGTGCTGCCGTGATAAGCATTGCGGAAGGCGATGATTTCGCTGCGCCCTGTGTAGCGTTTTGCCAATTTCATCGCGCCTTCGATGGCTTCGCTGCCCGAATTCACAAAATACACATTGTCGAGCGTGTCGGGCAGCATGGAGCACAGAAACTGCGCATAACGGGTTTGAGCCGATTGAATAAACTCGCCATAGACCATCACATGCGAATGGGCATTGATTTGTTCAATGATGGCGTTGGTCACCTCCATGTTTTTGTGTCCTACATTGCTCACGCTCACACCCGAAATCAAATCGAAGTAGCGTCGTTTTTCGGTGTCATACAAAAATACGCCTTCCGCATGGGCTATCTCCAAATCCATGGGAGCAGCGGATGTTTGAGCCATATATTTGTAGAATAAATGTCGTTCGAGAAAATATTTCATTTTTTTCTTTGTTATTCGGCAAAAATAGTGTAATTTTACGGAAAATTTCAAACTATGGAAACAAAAATAATAATAATCGCAACCACCATCTATTCAAAAGCCTTGCTATTGAAGAGCCGGCTTGAATCTGAAGGTATTGATGCCTATCTGGCAAATGTAAATTTAATTCAATCGGATGTCGCTTCGGGCGTGAAAGTCTTGGTGAAAGACTCGGATGCCAAACATGCATTGAGTATCATCAAAGAATTGGATATTGATGCCGAGAAAGAAGAACAAAAGAATCTACAGAAAATAGAAAACTTCAACACCATCATTTGTCCTGTTGATTTTTCTGAAGATTCCTTGAATGCTGCTCATTATGCTATTTTGCTCGCCTCCAAAATTCAGGCAGAGGTGAAGTTTGTCTATGCTTACAATTCCACCCAAATCATGGCAAATCCCTTTCCCGATGCTTTCAGTTATCAAATTGGCATGGGCAATATCTTTAAGGATGAAAACCTGAGTGCCAAAAAGGGGATGACCCTATTTCGCACCAAAGTGCTGGGCTTCATCAAAACGCAAGGGCTTACGGAGGTTAAAATCACGACCAAGGTGTTGAATCTCGACCCTATGATGGCTATACCGCAGTATTGCAACAAATTCAAATCGGGTTTGGTGGTGATGGGCACCAAAGGCATCGGCAAATCGAAAGGCTTTCAGGCAGGCAGCATGGCATTGCATACCATCGAAAATGTGAGTATTCCTGTTTTGGTGGTTCCCAAGCAATATAAATTCAAAGCCTTGCACACGTTCAACATCATGTATCTAACCGATTTTGATGATAAAGATTTCAAAGCGTTTCGCAAATTGATGAGCATCGTAAGTCTGTTTGATGCCACGGTGCATTGCATCCACATTCAGCACGAAAAGGATAGAATCAGCCAAGTGATGCTCGACGAATTGGTGGACCATCTCAAGAATGCTTATCCCGATTTCAAAGTAGATTGCTCCTTGATAGAAAGCCATGAGATGACCAAGAGCATCAATGGCTATGTGTCGGCAAAAGGCATCAACTTGATAAGCCTGAGCGAACACAAACGCAATTTCTTGTTGAGTTTGTTCAGCAAAAGCGTAGTGAAAGAGATTTTGTTTGAAGTGAAGACGCCTATTTTGGTTTTTAAGATATAGTTAAAGAGCAACTCATTAGTAGTAACCCTTATTTCAACAATATGAGAAGAATTTTACTTTATACGTTTTTTATCATTACTTTTTGTAGTAATGTTTTTGCGCAAGCACCAACGTTAAAAAAATGGGATTACAGATACGGAGGAAGTAATAATGATTGGTTTTCAATATTTCAACAAACCAAAGATACAGGATTTATTTTAGGTGGATTTTCAATGTCTGGAATTAATGGAGATAAAAGTCAACCTAATTGGGATATAACACTTGCAACTTATGATTATTGGATTGTAAAATTAGATTCAAATGGGATTAAGCAATGGGATAAAACATTTGGAGGAACTAATTCTGATTTGTTATATTCATTGCAACAAACTTCGGATGGTGGTTATATTTTAGGAGGAATTTCTCGTTCTCCAATCAGTGGTGATAAAACAGATTCATCACGTGGCGGTTATGATTACTGGATTGTAAAAATTGATTCTCTTGGAATTAAACAATGGGATAAAACATATGGAGGAGCGAGCGATGATGAATTGTATTCTTTGCAACAAACTTCAGACGGAGGATATATTTTAGGAGGCTTTTCAAATTCAGATAGTAGTGGAGAAAAAACACAACATAATTGGGATCCTACACTTGCGACTTATGATTATTGGATTGTAAAAGTTGATTCAATTGGCACTAAACAATGGGATAAAAGATTTGGTGGAACAGCTGCTGATTTATTATATTCATTAAAGCAAACATCTGATGGCGGTTATATTTTAGGAGGAAGTTCCCGGTCTTCTATCAGCGGGGATAAAACCGAACCCTGCTGGGGATATTATGATTATTGGGTTGTAAAAATTGATTCACTCGGTATTAAACAATGGGATAAACGCCTTGGGGGTATAGGAGATGATGAACTTCAATCAGTAGAAGTAACTTCTAATGGGGATTTTTTTATATTAGGAAACTCAAGCTCTGGAATTAGTGGAGATAAAACACAACCTACATGGGGACTTAATGATTTTTGGATTGTAAAAACGGATTCACATGGAACTAAACTTTTGGATAAAGATTTTGGTGGAACGAATAATGAAGAACTTTTTCACATGTTCCATGCAAGTGATAATGGTTATCTATTCTCTGGGGATTCTTATTCAAATGAATCAGGTGATAAAAAAGAAAATAATTTAGGTCCGGAACAAACATGGATTGTCAAAACTGATTCGCTTTTAAATATGCAATGGGATAAAACAATATTTACGACTGGGCATGATGAATCAGGTGAAGCAATTCAAACATCAGACCATTGCTATGTAATTTCAAACTTTACTAACGCTGGAATTGGTGGTTACAAAAGTCAAACAAGTCAAGGTGGTTGTGATTATTGGATAGTAAAACTTTGTGATTCATTAGCAACAGATGGAATTAATTTCAGCACTAATTCAGCTTATGTTTCAATTTTTACAAATCCTTTTATCTCTATCTTTACAGTAAACATTAGTCAGCAAAATTTAAAACATTGTTCATTTATTATTCATAATACTTTAGGGCAAATAATTCTCAATAAACAAGAAAATATTATTAATAATGTATTTTCAAAATCAATTGACATGAGCGAATTTGCGGAAGGAATATATTTGCTTGAAATGATAATTGATGGAGAAAGAATAACTAAGAAAATTATAAAAAATGAATAGATGGGCTGCTTATAACAAGTGTTTACTTTCATTGGCAGACTGAAATAGTAAACTTGATGATGCCACTGGAAGTAAGCACCGAAACCCTACGCCTGTTTATCAAAAGCATTATACCTTGGTGTAATTATATTTATCAAAGGTTTGAACTCCGTGCGTATCAAATTCCATCTGTCGGGATAATCTTTCACCAAGGTAATGATTTTCATTCTATGTTTCTTCAAAGCATCTGAAATGGCAGGAGCAGAGATTTCGGGCTTGAACGCACTGCCAACATTGCTTCCTGTCAATGCTTTTTTATTGCGATATACATCTTGTGCGGCGGCTTCCAAACGGTCGAGCAAGGAAATCGTCTTGGCATAGCGTCCGTTTTCCTGCACCAAGGGTTGCGCTGCTTCCTGCCGTTTCGCCACATCGAAGTTCAGATGATAATCTTCTATCAATATGCTATTGTCATTGGAATCCATGTTCAAATTTCCTGCAAAAGAGGCGGCATTGGTTATCACGGTCTTCAAGGTGGATATCTCGCCCGTATATTCTTTTATCTTGATGATGGCGCTCTCAGCCAAAACAAACTTGAATCCGCTGCCTGTGCGCATCTGATTAAGCAATTCGTTCGAATAGTTAAGCAATACCGAATCGTGTTTGTCTTTAAATTCAGAGATGGCATTTTGCGCCTCCTTCATGGCATGAATAACATGCTTAACGTTGCTGTTGTAATTGCTTAATGTTTTCCTGTCGTGGCGCAACACATCCAACAGGGTGTGCAGCGAATTGCTCAGCAAGGTGCCGATGATCACTTTGTTTTCGGATGTCAACGATTTGCCCGAATTGCTGATGATGAAATTGCTGATGTTTTCGTTGAAATAAAAAAACATCAAATCATTTTTCTTATCAAACTCATTGGGGAAGCTAATCAGGAGGATATTTCGTTCCAACTCGCGAAACACATCCATCTGCACTATTTTCTGTGTATCCACATGGAAAGGCAAATCTTCGGAAGAAAACCAATTGAAATTCATGTCTTGTATCCGAAACTCGTTGATAGTCTCCAAAACTTTTTCTTCCAAATGTATTTCTTGAATCGTATTGGGGTTGGAAGGTTGGGAGAGGGTGTGGGCTTCTATCTTTTGTTTTTGATGGGCATACTGTATAGAAATAATTTTTCCAATACCCGGGATGAGCTGATGAGCTTTGGTCAACAGGGTAGAAATGTCGGAGTTGTTAAAAGAGAATTTTCCTGACATAAAAAAAATTTTACAAATATACGACTTAATTTTCAATTAAGCGCAAATTAAGTAAAATAAATTAAGCGCTTAATTATATTTGCTGAATTGTTTAAGTGAAAACATAAGTAAAAGTTAAGCAAAAGTATTACTTAAAATGCACCAATAGAAGTTGATATAGTATTACTTTTGACGATTATTAAATTTTACTACTATTCAATAAATCATTAAATACTTAAACAATTAAGTGCTATGGAAATATACAGTCCTAAGAACAAAAGTAAAGAATTGTTCAAATTGAATCAATTTAAAGACAAAGAAACGAAGCCTGAAATCCACACAAAAGTGGAAGAAAAAGCAAAGTCATACACGGTGAAAGCAGAAAAGGCAGTGTATTTCAGAGAAGGTTCGGGCTATGTGGACCGCGAGAACCTATTGGTGAAGATTCGCAGAGTTTTTTACGAAAAACTCTATGCAATCTTTGAGCAAGATGAAGTAGTTTGAATGACACTCAAACACGTGTTTATAGCATTATACATCGTCCAAAAAACGATGCCAAGCGGCATGTATGTCCTTTCTAAAACAAGAAAGGAATCAATGCTTTCCGATTGGCAGGATATTCGGGGAAATGCTGCTTATACCATTTATGGTTTGCAAATGCTCTCGGAAGCAGATTCACGATGGTCCACACGCAGAAGGATAAGCCTGCCAAAGACCACGACATCATCGCAAAGCCTGTCCATTCCAATATCTCACCAAAATAGTTGGGACAGGAAATGTATTTGTAAATGCCGCCATACGGAATCTGATAATCGTTTGAGTTTTTGCGAATCTTGAATAGCACATTATCCGCAAAGATGTTAATAGCAAAGCCCGACACAAACACAATGAAGCCAATGATGAATCGCGGATCGAGAAACCAACTGACGGAGTAATCGGCGAAGAATCCTAAGAAATAGCCATTGAAAAAGGCATTGAAAGTATTAAAAATAATAGCAAACAACATGATAGCAAGCGGCATTTTCTTTCCGCTTGTTTTGGTTCGGAAGGGGAATATCAAATCGCGGTTCAGATAATGCATCATCCACAAGAGATAAATCACCATGCACACGAGGTTTTGGTAGTTGTTACCCCAAAAGAAAAAATAAGAGAAAAGCAATAGGGGCGGGGCTTCCATCACTATCCAACCCATTCGATTGCTGACCATAGCACCCCATTTGTTGCTGATGAATTTGCCATAAGGTGCCGTGATTTTAAATAATACGCCGAAAATTAATAGTCCCGAAAGCATCCAACAGATGGCTGCGATATTAAATATGTGTTCTGAAATCATCCTGCTACGTGATAAAGTTTATAAATATCCGTTGTCTTTGAACCAATGAAATGCGTCGGTGATGCTCACTTCGAGCGGGCGGCTCTTGAAATTCAGTTCTTTTTGGGCTTTGGCAGAAGATATGTTGCGGTGTCCCGACTCCAATATTTCGATGGTTTGTTTATTGAACACCAAGCGATTTTCTTTGTCAACAAAATATTTCATCACAGGCATACCGAATTTGGCAAGCCACAGCGGACATATAAATCGTGGACGACGGACGCCCGAAACTTTCTCTATCAAATCGCCAAATTCTTTGATGCTATGGAATTTGCCCGCCAAGAGATACTTTTCGCCCGCACGTGCCATGGTGATAGCATTGATGGCTGCTTCGGCTATATCGCGCACATCAACAAAATCATAGCCTCCACTGATGAGTGCAGGCAGGTTTTGCTTGTAAATGTTGATTAATGACCTGCCCACCAAGGATGGTTTGAAATCGAAAGGACCGATGATGGAGGTGGGACTCAGCACCACGGTTTCCAATCCGTTTTTGTTGGCTTCTCTCACCAAAAGTTCGGATGCTGCCTTGGTGTTGTCGTAAATATAGGGCGAATCTTTAATCAAAATGCGCTCTTCATCCAAAGGTTCGTTCAATGGAAATTGATTGAAAGCATGGATAGAGCTGAAGTGTATTAAACGACTGGTTTTATGTTCGAAACATTTAGCAATAATATTCTTGGTTCCTTCTATATTCGTATCAATAACTGTTTGATCGTCGGTCTGATTTACGGAAATATATGCCGCCGTGTGGATAACAACATCCACGCCGCGGATGAGATTGTCGAGAGATTCTTTGTTGTTCAAATCGCCCTTGATGACATTGACTGCTAAACCGCGAAAGGCTTTGTCGTCGTCATGAAATAAGACATTGGTTTCGATTCCTTTTTGAATGAGTGCACGGCATAGGTTGGATCCCACATGCCCGCTGGCTCCTGTTACTGCAATTTTCATTTGTTGATAGGTTTGATTGTTGTGATTATATATAAAATGAAGTCTTATGGTTTGGTTTCGAGCAGCCTGATGCCATCGTCTTCGATAGCAATGAGACGTTGTTTGTAGAGGATGCCGATGGTTTTCTTGAAGGTTTTTTTGCTTTCGTGAAACAGTTCGTAGATGAGTTCGGCGGAGCTTTTGTCTCCCACGGCAAGGAAACCATCGTTTTGTTGCAGCATAAAAAGGATGCGGTCGGTGAGGTCTTCTATCTTTTCGTAGTCGGGTTTGCTGAGGGTGAGGTCAATTTTGTCGTCCTCACGTATTTTCTTGATATAGCCGACGTGTTGTTGTCCTTTTTCGATGTTTTGAAACACTTCGTTGGCATAGAGCACGCCCGAATATTCGTGGTTGATGATGGCTTTGTGACCGAGGTCGGTGCGCGTCCAAATCAGGAGGTCCACTTGCTGCCCTTCGGTGAGGTTGGGCTTTTCTTTGTTGATATGTTTGTCAATTTTGGAAGTGGCGGCAACTCTTTTGGATTCTTCGTCGAGATAAATATAAACGATGTAGCTTTTCCCTTCTTCCATGGTCATTTTTTGTTCGCGAAAGGGCACGAGCAAATCTTTGGGCAATCCCCAATCGAGAAAGGCGCCAAACTGGTTGACGGACTTGACTTTTAGAAAGGCAAATTCGCCGACTTGCGCCAATGGTTGTTCGTTGGTTGCAATGAGGCGGTCTTCAGAATCGTTATAGATGAACACATCGAGGATATCGTCCACCTCGCAACGCAAGGGGATGTAGCGCACGGGCATTAGTATTTCGCCCAATTCGCCGCCATCGAGGTATAAGCCAAAGTTAACTTTTTTGAGGATTTTGAGTGAGTTGAATTTTCCGATTGATGTCATAAGAGATGGCGTGTGAACAAGAATTATTTTTGTTATGAAGGTTGTACAAAAGTAAGCTAAAATATTATATTAATGGCAAAAGAAAAGAAAATTTTTGTTCATAGTATTTGATTTGAAGCAATTATATTTAATCGTAGGTAGTATCTCCCTCGAATTTCTAATCTCGGATTCGGCAAATCCGACATCGGATTCGGCAAATCCGACATAGGATTTGAGAAATCCGACATAGGATTCGTGAAATCCGACATAGGATTTATGAAATCCGACATAGGATTTATGAAATCCGACATGGGTTTTGTTAAATCCGACATCGGATTTATGAAATCCGACATAGGTTTTGTGAAATCCGACATCGGTTTCTTTGAATCCGACATAGATTTTTTTGAATCCGATATAGTCTTTGGGAAATCCGACATAGTCTTTGGGGAACCCGATATAGGTTTTGTGAAATCCGATTTAGGATTTGGGGAATCCGATATGGGATTTATGGAGTCCGATATGGTATTTTTCAAAAACTATGTTGAATTTCAAAAATACAAGTGAGCTATTTGATAGAAAACGAAATAATTTAGTTACATCGAGTGGATGTATTAGTATTCTTATTCAGTTAATTGAAGAATAAAAAACTCGTTACTACAGTAATATCAGAGGAAAGCTTTATTAATTAACTTGAATCAGGCAAGTTTCTTTTTACGCAACTTCTCTTTTCGACGTAGTTTGTCTTTTCGACGTAGTTTGTCTTTTCGAATAAATTCGGAAATTTCTTCGGCTTGTTCTTTTGTCAATTCAGAAGATGCAATAATCAAATCTACACCTTTTGGTTCTTTAATATGTCCCATAATTTAAAAAAGGTGAGGTAACAAAATGATCAGATTACTTTTTTGCGCAGCTTTGCTTTTCTTCGAAGTTTGTCTTTTCTTATATATTCACTAACTAAGGCGTCCTGTTCATTATCAGGTTTGCTACGTGGAACAACTACTAAGTCTATTCCTTCAGGTTCTTTAATATATCCCATACTGTTAATTATTAAAATATTTCTCTATTAAAACTTTTGCTTCTTTATGCTCAATTACCATAGTTCGATATGTTAAAATTTTGGCATTTAAAGTTTTTTTATAATGTTCGATTAATTGTGTTTTAGGCTCAAAAGCAACGTATCCTTCATAACCCAAATCGAAAGAGTGTTTACAAGCAAATGCCACCAAATTGCCCAAAACACCTTCATAAATTTTGTTCTTACCGTAATTATGAGGTGCTGTTTCAACAAGATTCATAAATATGTGATCATTTTTATCAATAACACTTATTAGACCTTGAATCACATCAGGATAATGCGTTATTACAAGTTTATAAACTATGCCATTCTGTAATTCTTTTTCCCAGTCGAATTTCCAACCTTTTTTTAATTTGCTTATATCTTCCTTTGTAAGTTTAACCACATCAGTATTAAAACTATCACCAGATAAACGGTTAACAATTGAATTAGTTAGTTTGTCTATTTTTTGATACATTTTTGCCTTTATTAATCTTGATACAAAGATACAACAAATTTTCTATATGTCAACACTAATTTGCTCTTTTTTACATAGGAAATATGACAAGTGAATAGATAGTAGCTCTTAATACTACGATTTGCAAATGGATGTTAGGCGTTTAACCATACTACCTCACATTACACATCAACATTTTTTTATCTTCAATAAAAGCTTCGAGTTTGTCGCCAATTTGAACGGGACCTACGCCCGGCGGGGTTCCTGTAAAGAACATGTCGCCTGTTTTGAGGGTGATGAATTGGGACACGTGGGCAATGATTTTGTTGATGGAGAAAATCATCTGTGAGGAGTTGCCTTGTTGGACGGTTTCGCCATTTTTTTGTAGGGAGAAATTGAGGTTGGCGATGTCGGGATAGTCAGCAATGGGCACGAAGGGGCTGATGGGTGCCGAGCGGTCGAATCCTTTTGCTTTTTCCCACGGCAAGCCTTTGGAGGCGGCTTCGCGCTGCAGGTCGCGGGCGGTCATGTCTAAGCCGATAGCGATTTCTTTATAATAGTTGGGGGCGAATTTCTCCTGTATGTGTTTGCCCACCTTGCAAATGCGAAAGACCAACTCGACCTCGTAGTGCACGTCGGAGGAGAATTCGGGATAGAAAAACGGACGGTTGCGAATCACCAATGCCGTGTCGGGTTTGAGGAAAAAGAGGGGTTCGGTGGGCAGTTTGTTGTTCAACTCTTGAACATGTTCCAAATAGTTTCTGCCGATGCAAATTATTTTCATTCTGGATTGATTTTTATGGATTAACGGTTGGAACCACGTAATTTGATGATGGTGAGTATTCTTTTGGTAGATAATGGGAAATCTGCTTTCGACATCCAATCATAGTAGGAAGGCTCTTGACGAAATACTTCTACGACGGATTTTCCTTTGTGTTTGCCGAAGTTGAACACTTCTACGTTTTTTTCGTTCATAACGATATGCCCCACCAAATCTACGTTTTTTGATTTGAAAGAGAAGTCGTGCAGTGCTTGAATGTCGTTGATGATGGGCACAGAGGTGACGCCATCGTAGCCTGTATATTCCACTTCGTTGTAGTGGTCGAGTTGTGCCAAGAGAATCTCGCGTGTTGCGAGGGTGTCGGCTTCTGCGGAGTGGGCATTTTGAATGTCTTTGTGGCAATAGAATTTGTAGGCAGCTTTGAGGTTGCGGGGTTCCATTTTGTGAAAAATATTCATCACATCCACGAAACGACGCCCTGTGAAATTGAATTCGACACCTGCACGCAAAAACTCTTCAACCAACAAAGGAATGTCATATTTGTTGGAGTTGTAGCCGCCCATGTCGCAATTTTCTAAGAATTGATTCAGTTCGTGAGCCACTTCGGCAAAGGTGGGGCAATCTTTAACATCCTTGTCGGTGATGCCATGTATAGCTGTTACTTCCGCAGGAATGGGGATGGTGGGGTTGATGCGCATGGTTTTCACATCTTGGCTGCCGTCCACATTGTCGCGGACGATGCAAATTTCGACGATACGGTCGGTGGCAATGTTTAAGCCTGTGGTTTCGATGTCGAAAACGACAAAAGGTTTGTTGAGTTTTAGTTTCATAATTTATTTTGTATTTAAATGAAAGTTTCGGGATATTTCTTTGATAGGCATTTCGCGGTCTTCAATTTTGATGATTTCTTTGGATTCTTGATAGCCTTCGCAATTGATGGTGATGGTATATTCGCCTGGGGAGAGAATCAGGATGAATTTTCCGCTTTGTTTGTTGGGTTTATAAGTGCCTTCCGATGTTTGGGTTTTGTTGTCTTGCACTTGAATTTTGATGTCAGGACCTGCTTTGAGTTTGTCGGTAAGCATCTGCAATTTGGCTTTGTCTTCTTCGGAAGGATTAACTTTGAAATCGGGTTTTTTGGTGATGCTATCCATCCGAGCGTTAATCTTCTTGGCGAAAACAGCATATATGTTCAAAGAATCGCGCTCTGTTAGTGTTCCAATCAGTGTGGTGTAGCCTGCTTTGATATCATTAAAGATGACACGATAGATGTCGAGATTGCCGTAGGTGTCGTCGCGCAAGGCGGAGATATAAGCATATTTTCCTGAAGCTGTGAAAGAGATGCTGTTGTTATCATCGGGAGTGTTGACGGGATACCCAATATTGACGGGTTCTGAAAAGGTGTTGGTTTCGCGATTCCATTCGGTGCGGAAGATGTCCATGCCGCCCATGCTATTGTGACCTGCGGAGGAAAAGTAGAGGGTTTTTCCGTCGGGCGCCAATGAGGGGAAGTCTTCATTGTAGGCAGTGTTGACCACCTTGCCCAAGTTTTCGGGAGTGCTCCATTGCCCCGTTGGCAATAGTTTTGCCATAAACAAATCGCTTCCGCCCAAGCCGCCATCTCTTTTGGACGAAAAGAACATGGTTTTTTTGTCAGGAGTTATGGTGGCAGCTTTGGCAGCATTGTTGGCTGGATTGATGGTGGAGCCTAAGGCGGTGAGTTTTTGGAAACTTTTGCCTTCCTTGATGGCTACGCGCGTTTGAAGCTTGGCATCGAAATTATCAATAAAGATGAATAAGTAGTTGCCATCAGCCGAAATGCCGCACGATTCTTCCACCAAGGGCGAATTAATGGTCGGAACCAAGCGTTTTCCTTTTTCCCATTCGCCGTATTTGTTATCAGCATAAAAGACATCGGCAGTAGGATAGCCATCCAAGTCGGGGATATTGCCATTGTTGCCGACTCGTTTGGATGTAAAATATAAGGAAGTTTCATTTTTGTTGACGAAGGGGTTGTAATCAGGGAAGTTTGAATTTATACGGGGACCTAAGTTTTCGAAGGTAACATTTACGGGATGTTTGATGAATTCGATAGCGTTGTTGCACATTTCAATTTGTCGGCTTGGCGAAATATCGTTCTTGTTGGAGTTGTTACTCAACTTTTTATATTTCTCAAAACATTCAATGGCTTCATCAAATCTATAGGCTATTTCGTAAGCCACACCCAATTCATACATGGCTTGGGCGTCGAAATCTTTTAGGTGAATCACTTTTTCGAATATAGGAATAGCGCTTTTCTTGTCGAGGTTGGTGTGCAAATAGCAATACGCAAGTGGATAGAGGAGGTCAGTGTTGGTTGAATCTAAATGATATAGGTATTGATATTCCTTTAAGGAAGTGATGTAATCGCCGAAGCCAAAGAATTGTTTGGCTATTTTGATATCCCCTGTAGCCTCGTACGTTTTCTGAGCCTTAGAAAGCAAAGGAAGTAGGGCAAGTGTTGCGATAAAGAATATTGAACGATAAAGCGTTCGAGTGCGTTTTACCATTTATGGTTAAATTAATATTTGTGAAAGTGCAAATTTAGTGTTTTGATTCCAAATAGCGCTGTGAAATTTTTAATAAGTTATAAACAAGAGGAAGTGCCTAAAGGTTGAAGTGCCTAAAGTGCCTAAAGTTTTTAGGAATATTTTATTTTTTTTAAGTGCTTTAGGTACTTTAGCGCACTCTAAATACTTGAAGTACTTTAGCGCACTTTAAGTACTTCAAATACTTCCTCCTCTTCCCAATTTTGAGAATGCTTTCCATACAATATTAATATCATACACCACATTATAATCTTTGGCGTATAATATGTTTAAGCTATTGGCTATTTCGGAAGAAACGTCTTGTTTCTTGATAGAATCAACAGGGTTGAGGATTCCTTTACGGATATTGGGAAGTTTTTGGTCGTCGGCATGTTCGGGTTTGTAATAGCCTACCCATGATTTTAGTCCAAGGAAAACAGCGAAGATATTTTTGAAGAAGTTTAATGGTTGACGGACGATAAATATCTCGAAAGGATAAAACAGCAGCAATCCAAGGCTCAAAGATAAATCGAGCAATCTTTTCGAACGTCTGTTGGATGCTTTGCTGATAGAATTGATGTTTAACACGTACAACTCTCCACTTGTATTGATGGAATTGCTGCCGATGATAGACATACTTTCGGGGGGAGCAATTTTATAATCAATGTTGGTATGCTGCAGTTCGGTCATTTTGTCAATGATACCCTGCGGGGGAAGAGATTTGGAACAAAATATCACTTCGTCTATTTTATAAATAGTAATGATATCGGTTAATTGTGATAAGCTCCCAAGGAAACCGAAATTGTTGGTAACATTATCATTTGTGTTAACCAAACCGATGAACCCCGGATTGATGAGTGTTTTCTGCAACAAACCTTCCACCCGATGTGCTTCTTCATGATCCCCAACGATGATAAAACGTTTGTTTTTCATCGTACCAAATTTGAATGATTTAAAGTTCATCAGGTTTAGCAGGTAGCGCAAACTCAACATGGAGATAACTGCCCAACCCGCACCAAGAATTATCAATGCCCTTGAAAAACGATGACTTTCGCCCAACAAAGCATAAATAGTCAAGATTAGAACAGTACCAATTATGATGCCTTGGATGATTTTGCCTACCCGTATCGGTTTGTCGTAGCCGCCGCTAATGAATACCGAGAATAGCCACACAAAGATATAAACGGGTACCGCAACAGCAATGAATGCGATCGGATAAGCGCCTCCTCCTTGAAAAACGACATGAGATTCCCAATAATTCTTGATGAAATAGATACCGGTGAAAATGATGGCGGTGTCGAGCAAGGGAAGGAGAAACTTTCTGACAAAGCGCATGGTGATAGCAACTGCCGCTCTCAGATATACCGCCAAATTAATTAAAAAGGAAAACATTCGAGCATTTTTCTGTGAAAAGTGTTTGCGAGCAAAAATTATCATCGCATTGTAGAACACAAAAACATAGTTTACGCTGCTCTTCTTTGTGGATTCACCTTTATAATGTATGATGCGGGTTTCGGGGAAATAATAGTTCTGATAGCCTGCCTTGACGATGCGATAAGACAAGTCAATATCTTCTCCATACATGAAGAACGCTTCATCAAGCAAGCCTATTTTGTCAAGGACGCTTTTGCGCAACAACATGAAGGCTCCTGCTAAAATTTCAACTTGGTGGGTTTTATCTTTATCCAAATATCCCAAATGGTATTTCCCGAAAGTTTTTGATTTGGGGAAAAGACGCGAAAAGCCGAATATCTTGTAAAATGCAACTCTTGGAGTGGGCAAACCGCGTTTTGATTCGGGAAGAAAACGACCCTTGCCATCCAACATCTTCACACCTAAACCTCCTGCATCGGGATGTTGCTCCATAAAAGCAACAATCTTCGCGAAAGTATCTTCTTCCACAACCGTATCGGGATTGAGCAATAACACAAATTCGCCCGAACTTTGATGAATTGCTTGATTGTTTGCTTTCGAAAAACCTTTGTTGTCGGTATTGCAAATAAGTTTCACCTCAGGAAACTTATCTTTGACCATAGTAATTGAACCGTCCACAGAATTGTTGTCCACTACAAAAACTTCCATATCAATGCCTTGTCCCGCTTTTATCACAGAATGCAAGCATTGTTCCAGGAAATAGATGACGTTGTAGTTTACAATAATTACCGACAGTTTCATTTGGTGCTATTCAATTTTTTGTCAAATATACTTTATTGTAGTAGATTGGCAATGATTTTTTTTTAATAATGCAAAAATAATAAACTTCCTGAGTCAATCAATGGTCCTTGATAGAGCTCGATTGTTTCAATTTCTTGATTCGATAGAAATGCAGTTAAGGCTTTCTTTTCAGGAAGATAAGATAAGCTTCCATTCAGAAAAAGACGATGTTTGTGGATGCCACAACAGCCTCCAAAGAAACCATGCGAAAAACCTTTCAATTGGATGCCTTCAGGATGCACATAAAACCCCACCAAACCATGCTTGACTAATGTTTGTTCTATGCCTTTATCTGATGTGATGAAGTGTGTTGGGTTTAGAAATATCAAATTGCAGCGCGTGTAGGCTTGATTGACATGTATCGCAAGTTTGTCTTGAGCTGCCTCCTTGATTTTCTTATCTGTATAATCAAGATTATGTATCAAATAGTGTTCAGTGCTTAAAGCATTATAATGTGCCGTTTCAGGATATGTATTGCCCAATAAAGCATCTCCTAAGTAGAAATTAATCTTAGAGCTTTTAAGCATAGCAATAAATTCCGCAGGTGTATTTGGAGCAATAATAAGTTGTTGATCTGTGCAGCAACAAAAGATATCGGGATGTCCACTGATGGCATCATACACAATAGCGTTAGATGAGAATTCAAGCAGCGTTCCATAATTGCTGAGATTCTCTTTGATGATTTCAGGGAGACGCGCATCAGCAATAATCCACATGGTAAGAGAAATTAGTCAATGAATCTGATTTCAAAAAACGAACCCTTCGGAATTGCTGCTTCAAATAGTTTCTGTTACGTGCATTAAAGCCAATGGCAACATTATAATCGGAGGTCGGCACGGTGATACTTATATCTTTATGCTCCGAAATAGGAATATTACAGAATTCATCATACCACAACTTGGTCATCACCAATTCTCGAAAGGAGGGATGATAGGGTCCTGCCAAAAGTTTTCCTCCTTTATCGAATTCTTCTGATGGATGCAAACCAACACGGATTACATTGATACTATTATCTAAAAACAATTTCAAAATAGGAGCAACCCTGTCCACACCTTCTTCCAAGGTCATCGCTTTATATTTTCCTTCCAGATACAAATCTTCAAGCTCGGTGTTTTGAATCACGAGAGTCGGATATATTCGCACGCAATCAGGCATTAAACTCAGTATCATTTGCGCAGTATGCATGCATGTATCAGCATCATCCCCCGGCAAACCCACCATCATCTGCAACCCTAATTGAAAGTCATGAGATTTTATCAGCTTCGAAGCATGGAGTACATCCAAAGCCGTATGCCCTCTCCCTGATTGCTTCAACACATCATCATTCATAGATTGAACACCCAACTCTATAGTTTTAACATGAAACTCCTTTAAGAATAATAATTCTGCCTCATCAATATAATCGGGACGCGTTGACAATCGAATGCTGTCAATTTGTTGATTGTGAATATAGGGTTGAACAATTTCAAGATATTGTTTTTGTTTATCAATATCCAAACAGGTGAAACTTCCTCCGAAAAATCCCACTTCCACCGTCGCACCTTCATGAAGTATGGTGGAGAGGTTTCGCTCAATCTTTTGCGTAATGTCTGCCAAGCTCATCGGCACTGTTGTTCCTGAGATGTGTTTTTGATTGCAAAAGACACATTGAAACGGACACGCAAGATGCGGAATAAATATCGGGATGGTGAAATGCAATGCCAAACGTTAATTTTGATTGTTTTTCAAGCGTTCGATGCGAATCTTTAATGTTTTTTCATGTTCTTCATCCGACTGTGAGGGATCTTTCATTTGCAGAAAAGTACTGCAAGGTAATTCACCGCAATCTCCGCAACTTTTGTGTCCGCGTGTATTGACACTACAGTCGAATAAAGGACAAATTTTAGTAGGCATCATCTCGTTTGCCCAGAAAGTAGAGCCTTTTACAGTATAGCAACCCCCACATTGTTTTTCGAAGAATTCACAATCGCTGCAGATTAATCCACATGCTGAGATAATTTTATTGGTATCCATAATTATGTTTTAGGCGGCAAAATTACGAACTTAATTCATTTTACAAATATTTTTTTTTTAATG